>CAXMLR010000611.1:0-3824 GCA_964194275.1 uncultured Solirubrobacterales bacterium | reverse complement strand
TGCGCGGTGGAGTCGACGTCATGCGCGGTGGAGTCGACGTCATACGGCTGTCCGGTGAAGCGGGCGGCGCGCACGAACAACCGGCTGTGGAGGTTGCGAGCCAACAGCGGGCGCACCGCGGCGCGGGTGGGTCCGAACAGCAGCGTCAGCCCGACAACGTCGGTCAGGAACCCCGGCACCACCAGCAGCAGCCCGCCGAGGAGCACCAGCGCTCCATCGATGAGCTCGCGCGTGGGTGCGCGCCGCTCTGCCAGCGTCACCGTCAGGCGCCGCCAGGCCGCTGCCCCTTGAATGCGGATCGCCCACATGCCGAGCGGCCAGCTGAGGATCAGCAGCAGGATCGTCTCGATCACCCCGATCGCACGCGCCACCTCGATCATGACGAACAGCTCCGCAAGCGGCCACAGAATCAGCAGGACCAGCATCGCCCTCTAGGCTACTGCGGCCCGCCTGTGACTCAGGCCAGTGCTGCGGAGGGTCCTTCGAAGCGAACGCCCGGTAGCCGGTGCAACCCGACCATCTCGATCAGCGTCCGGATCTGCGGCTGCGCCCCGCGCAGGAGAATCGCGCAGCCACGTTGGCGAAGCCGGCGGGACAGCATCGCCAGATCGACCATCAGCGAGGTGTCGGCGAACACGAGCTCGCTCAGATCGACCACCACGTCGGCGTGGGCGCCAATGGCGCGGACCATCGCCTGCCGCCGGCAGCCCTGCGTGGTCCGGTCCTCATCTCCCGCGCAGCGGAGGATCGACGGCTGTTGCTCGAACGCGACGATGTACTCAACCTACCGAAACGCGACCACGGAACGCAACCCGCCGGTCAGCCTTTTCGTACACTTACATCCATGATCACTGTTGACGAGGTCACCGATGCTCTGCGTGAGGTGATCGATCCCGAGCTCGGGCTGGACTTCGTCGAGCTGGGCTTGATCTACGAGGTCGACGTCGACGGCGAGGGCGCCGTCAGGGTGACGTACACCCTCACCAGCCCCGGCTGCCCGATCGGACCACAGGTCTCCGAGCAGATCGAGGAGTTCGTCGGCGAGCTCGACGGAGTCACCGATGTCCAGCCGACGATGACGTTTTCGCCTCCGTGGACACCAGAGCGGATGAGCGAAGACGCGAAGTTCGCCCTCGGGTTCTGAGCGCGCCCGGCGCCGATCCTGGGCAAGCCGGTCGGTCGTACGACGGCGGGCGCGTGAGCCAGCTGAGCTATCGCCCGCCGGCGCGCCGCTCCGGGAACGGCTCGCCCCCGAACGAGGTTCGTGAATTCTGAAACTACTGTCCGCGTAGCTCGCGGCCGAGGTCGATCGCCCGGATCTCGTGTTCGCCGGGCAGCTTGGCCAGGACCGACGCGACCACCTTCCCGACGTCGCGCTCCTCGTGGCCGAGGTCGTCGGCGAGTGACTTCAGTGCGGTATGGACGATCTTCAGCTGTGCAGCCGTGAGCTCCAGCCGGTAAGCCGTCTCGCCGGGTTGGATCAGGTCATCGGCCATGTTGGGTACACGCTATCCCGCCCGGACCCCGCCAGCAACATCGGGGTTCACGCCGCTGCCGGCGTGCCAGGGCCTGAGGAGGACCTATCCTGACCTCGTGCGCCGTCTGCCGCTGATCCTCGGACTCTTCCTCGTGCTGTCGTGCTTCGCCCTGCCCGCGCTCGCCCAGGGCGCGCCGACGGGCGCTCCGAGCACCGGCAACGTGCTGGTGCTGCTGGACCGGGGCGCGGTCGCAGCGGCTGCGAATTCGTCGGTCCGGGCCGTCGTGGCGCGGATGGGCGCCCGCCCGGCCGGCCGGTCGGTCCCCGAGATCGGCCTGATCACCGTCCGTCCCCCGTTCGGTGTGCCGGCAACCGTGCTCGCCGCCGCGCTGGCCCGGCTGCCCGGGGTCGCCTCGGCCACGCTAGAGCATCGCTACCTCCCGCGGCTGACCCCCAACGACCCAGCGTTCAGTACTCCAGACCCAAGCTCAGGGGTCGTGCAGTGGGCTCTCAGACGGGAGAACTTCCCCGCCGCCTGGGATCTCTCCCGCGGCGACGGCGCTCTGGTCGGCGTGATCGACACGGGGATCGATGCGTCCCATCCCGATCTGAGCGGCAAGATCGCACTCGCGGTCGACCAACAGGCTCCGTCTAACGCTCGCGGAAGCGCCAGGACGGATGAGGTTGGGCACGGGACGCACGTCTCCTCGCTGGCCTGTGCCGGCACCAACAACGGAATCGGCATGGCCGGCGCGGGTTACAACTGCCGGTTGGTGGTCGAGAAGAGCGATCTCACGGACTCGAGCATCGCAGCGGCCATCGTCGACGCGGCCAACCGCCACGTGAACGCCCTCAACATGAGCTTCGGGCCGGCGATGCCGACAGCGAACCCAGCGCCGCCGTCGGAGGTACTCGCCCTCCACTACGCCGCAGCGCACAATGTCGTGCTGGTCGCGGCGGCCGCCGACAGTCCGAGCGCCGAGCAGGGCGATCCCGCGAACGTGCTGCAGCCCGCGGGAACCGCCCCGGATCTGATGAAGGGCATCGGCCTCGACGTCACCGCGTCTGACTATTCGGGGCACCGGGCGAGCTTCGCCGGATTCGGCGGCGAGATCTCGTTGGCGGCGGTGGGGGCCTTCCAGCCGGACAAGAGCGGCCTGCTCGGACTCGGCGCTCCGGTGCCGGGAATCTTCGGTGCCTTTCCGGGGGGCCAGACCGACCTCGAGGGGCTGCCGCAACCGTGCGGCTGCCGCACCACGTTCGGCGGAAGCTCGAGCTATGCCTACCTGCAGGGCACGTCGATGGCGGCGCCGCAGGTGACGGCCACGGCGGCGATGATGCGGGTG
This sequence comes from uncultured Solirubrobacterales bacterium, assembly GCA_964194275.1. Lineage (GTDB taxonomy): Bacteria > Actinomycetota > Thermoleophilia > Solirubrobacterales > Solirubrobacteraceae > Palsa-465. Next base: position 1,001 of record CAXMLR010000611.1, on the reverse strand, counting down.
CTGAACCCATACGCAACGGTTTCCGACGTGATCACCACGCTGAAGCTGACCGCGTCGCGCCCGCCCGGGACGGGCTGGACCAGCGATTTGGGGTGGGGCATCCTCAATGCCGGAGCGGCCCTCGACGCGATCCGGCGCGTCGACCGGCTGGCTCCCGTGTCCAGGCTCTCCGCTCCCCGTACCGCGCGCCGGCGCGTGTTCGTGCTGCGGTGGTCCGGTCATGATCAGAGCGGACCGGAGCTGATCGCCTCGGGCATCGCGCGCTACGACATCTACGCCCGTACGGCCGGCGGCCCCACGCGCCTGATCGCTAGTACGGCGAATCACACGCTGCGCTTCCGAGGCCGCGCCGGCGTCAGCTACGTGTTCTTTGCGGTGGCGGTGGATCGGGCCGGAAACCGCGAGTCGCGGCCGGTGGATGCCACCACGCGGATCGCCCGTAGCGCCCGCTAAGCCTTACCGCGGGGCCCTTAGACGCCGCGGCGTTTGGGGCGTGAACCCGAGCCCCGCGTGCGCTTGGAGCGCATGTCGGCAGCGGGACCGCGCTGCGAGCGCGTGCGGGCCGACGGGATGATCGGGGTCGGATCGGCGGTGGCGCCGCCCTGCGCGCGGGCGCGTTCGGCCGGCCCGCGTCCGTTCTTGGCTCTCGCTGCCCGCTGGAGCTCCGCCAGCGAGGACTTGATCCCCTCGGCGATGACGTCGATATCCGGCAGCGCGTCGTAATCCCCCAGCAGGCCGATGTCGATGCCTCCGTTGTAGGACATGATCGCGATCGCCAGCGCGTGATGCTCAGGCAGGAAGGCGACTGGGAACAGATCCCGGAGCCGTCGACCGAGCACGTAGAGCGGAAGCTGGGGACCCGGGATGTTGGTCACGATCAGGTTGAACAGCCGGGTGGAGAAGTTCAGCCGGCTGGCCTGCGCGAGGACCGTCGGGGGCGCCAGGTTGTTGACCGCGGCGAGGGTGGCGGCGCCGACGGCCTGCTTTGACTCCTTGAGGCC
>CAXMLR010000610.1:0-1648 GCA_964194275.1 uncultured Solirubrobacterales bacterium | reverse complement strand
GCTCTACGACAACGCGCTGCTGGCCCGGGCATATTTGCACGGCTGGCAGTGCTCCGGCGACGAGCGTCTGCGGGAGGTGTGCTGCGAGACGCTCGATTGGGCCCTGCGAGAGATGCGCGGGCCGGAAGGCGGGTTCTGCTCGGCCCTCGATGCCGACTCCGAGGGCGTCGAGGGAAAGTTCTACGTGTGGAGTCTCGACGAACTGCGTCAGGCGTTGGGCGACGAGTTGCTGCCGGCGGCGGTGGCGTTCTTCGGCGCCGCCGAGCGCGGCAACTTCGAGGGCCGGCTGAACGTGCTCGAAGCTCGCGGCGAGCGGCCCGAGCGACTCGGTGAGATCCGCCGGCGCCTGCTGGAGGCGCGCTCGCAGCGTGTGCGCCCGGGCCTCGACGACAAGCGCCTGACCTCTTGGAACGCATTGATGATCACTGCCCTGGCCGACGCCGGTGCGGTGCTCGAGCGCGAGGACTACCGTCGCGCGGCGGCCGAGTGCGCGACGTTCGTGCTGGGAGAGCTCCGGGGTTCCGACGGCCGGCTGCTGCGGACCTGGAAGGGCGGCCGCGGCCGTCTCGGCGCGTATCTCGAGGACCACGCGTTCCTGCTCGAGGCGCTGATCACGCTCTACGAGGCGACGTTCGAGCCGCGCTGGTACCACGAGGCGGTGGCACTGGCCGACACGATGATCGCCCGCTTCACCGACCAGGAACAGGGAGGTTTCTTCACCACTGCCGACGATCACGAGCGGCTCGTGGCCCGGCGCAAGGACCTCGAGGACTCCCCGATCCCGTCGGGCAATTCGGCGGCGGCGTTCGGCCTGTTGCGCCTGGCCCTGATCTCCGGTGAGGGCAAGTACGAGCGCTATGGACTGAGCGTCCTGAGACTGCTGTTCAGCCTCGCCGCCCGCCATCCCCACGCGTTCGGTCATCTCCTGCAGGCGGCCGACTTCTACCTCGCGCCGGTGCGGGAGGTGGCCGTCGTCGGACCTGATCCCGAGGCGATGCTGCGGGTGATCCGCCGGCGATTTCGCCCCCACCTGGTGCTGGCCGGGGGCGTCCCAGACGGGGTCCCGCTGCTCGAGGGACGTACGCCGATCAACGGCAAGACGACCGCCTATGTCTGCGAGCACTTCATCTGCCAGGCGCCGGTGACCTCGACCGACGAGCTGGCGGCGCTGTTGTGATCAGCCGCGGCTGAGCTCAGAGAACCGGCAGGTAGCGCTCGAGCTCCCACGGCGTCACCTGGACGCGGTAGTCGTCCCACTCCTGGCGCTTGATCTCGATGTAGCGGTTGAACGTGTGCTCGCCCAGCGTGCGCAGGACGAGCTCAGACTGCGCGGTCAACTCGATCGCCTCACCCAGCGTCTCCGGCAGCTGATCGATCCCGAGCCGCCTGCGCTCCTCCGGGGAGAGGTGATAGAGGTTCTTCTCCATCGCGTCCGGCAGCTCGTAGCCGTGCTCGATCCCTTCGAGCCCCGCTTGCAGGAGGACGGCGAAGGTCAAGTACGGGTTGCACGCCGGGTCGGGGCAGCGCAGCTCCATGCGCGTGGTCTGCTCCTTGCCCGGGTGATACATCGGGACCCGCACCAGCGCGGAGCGGTTACGGCGTGACCACGCGACATAGACGGGCGCCTCGTAGCCCGGGACCAGCCGCT
>CAXMLR010000609.1:0-1997 GCA_964194275.1 uncultured Solirubrobacterales bacterium | reverse complement strand
CAGCGGATATTGGCCCGTCGGCTTAGGATCGAGGCCGGTCAGCTGGGCTTGCGCTAGCGCCGCGTCGGCCGCTGGGTCTGGGACGACATACGGTGTGAGATCCGACGGCACGTAATCACTTCCGGAGTCGTCGGCGGCCGCGATGCCGCCCGTCACGCCGATCACGATAGCGACCGCCAACGCGGTGAGAGCCCGGCTCCGCTTACCCGCGCGGCTCCTCCTCACGCTCTGCCCATCCTGCTCGCTGCTGTCCCTTCGGCGGATCAACTCGGATCCTCTCCCTACTGCCTCGCCTAAAGCTGCGCCTGCTACGTGACGGCTTCCCTAGGAAGCCTGACATATCGGGAGCCTAAAAGGATCGCGGAGGTCTGGTCAAGCCTTGATCACAGCCTGGTTACGAGCTTGCCGGCGCCGCGTTGGTTGGCCGGCCACCGCCCCGTTGGCGCGGTCCGGCCTTGGCCGGCGGCCCGGTTTCCTCGAGGCTACCTGTGATCTCGTCCAGCACGGTAACGAGCATCCCGGCGATGGCCCCGAACTCCCGCCAACGACGGGCGCCTGTGGTCCCCGGGGTGCGGCCGGGGATCACGCCAGGCTCGCCGCTAGAGTGTGGCCCCAGACCAATGATCGTCGTCGGCGCCGCTCACTGCTCACCGCTCAGCGCCACGATCCGTCGCGGCTCGGGCGAGTCCACCCCACACGAACGACGCGGAGCCCGAAACTGCCGCGAATGCCTATTGTCGCGGCGCAATGCGAATCTCGGCAGTGAGCGTACCGCGGTCATAGATGGTTTCGACCTACAAGCGCAAGGTGTTCCGCTCGTCCTACACCAACCACTACCGCGCCGGCCTGATCAAGCTGCTGCGCGTCCTCGAGTTCCGCTCCAACAACCAGGATCACCAGCCGGTGCTCGACGGGCTGAAACTGATCCTACGCTTCGCCGACTCCAAGACCACGTTCTACCCGCCGGGTGTCACGGTCGTGCTCGACGGCGTCGTCAAGGCCGACTGGCGCGAGTTCGCGGTGTCCGTTGACCCCCGTGCTGGCGAGCGGATCGTGCGGCTCGTCTACGAGTGCGGCGTGCTCGAGGCGCTCCGCGACCGGCTGCGCTGCAAAGAGATCTGGGTCGTGGGCGCTGACAAGTGGCGCAACCCCGACGAAGATCTGCCCCACGACTTCGACGCGAAGCGCCAAGAGAACTACGCCGAGCTGAGACTCCCGCTCGCCGCCAGCGAGTTCACGAGCGCGCTCAGGGACGAGATGCGGCGCGAGCTCGCCGCGTTCAACACGGCGCTCCCGGATCTGGACTGGCTGGAGATCCGTCGACGGAAGGCCGGCGCGATCAAGCTGACCGCCCTCGACCCGGTGCCCGAGCCGCGCAACCTGCGTGCGCTGAAGAAGGCGTGCGTCGCGCGTTGGGGGACCGTCGCGTTGATCGAGATGCTCAAGGAAGCGGTGCTCCGGACCGGGGCGCTCCGCGCGCTCACGGGAGTCGGGACGCGCGGCAGCCTACCGGAGGCGGTCCTGATCGAGCGGCTGCTGCTGATCGCCTACGCCTACGGCACCAACCGCGGGCTGCGGTCCGTCGTGTCCGCCGATCATCCCCACACCGAGGAAGACCTCCGCTACACCGCGCGGCGCTACTGCACCGCAGCTGGGCTGAAAGCCGCCGGCGTTGAGATCGCGAACGCCACGTTCGCGGCCCGGCAAGCGTGGATCTGGGGTGAGAGCACGACCACGGTCGCCTCAGACTCCAGCCACTTCGGATCGTTTGACCGCAACATCTTCACCGAATGGCACGCCCGCTACGGCGGCCGCGGCGTCCTCGTGTACTGGCACGTCGAGCGCGGCCGGATGGCGATCCACTCCCAGATCCTCAACTGCTCGGCCTCCGAAGTCGCCGCGATGATCGAAGGCGTCATGCGCCACGCGACCGCGATGAACATCGACGGCAACTACGTCGACTCCCACGGCCAATCAGAGATCGGGTTCGCGATCAC
>CAXMLR010000608.1:0-5524 GCA_964194275.1 uncultured Solirubrobacterales bacterium | reverse complement strand
GGCCACGGCGGCGCCGAGGCCCCCGAGAATCGCGATCATGAATCCATTGCGGCCTTGTCCATGCGCACTGACGGTATCCGGCCGTGCGACGCGAGGCACTTGGCCGCGAGCACGCCGGGAGCGCACCGGTAGACTCGCCCCCAGGGTGGAGATCTGCGACAGCTGACCGGACTAGATGCGCAGTTCCTCGCGCTCGAGAGTCCCCAACAAGCGGGCCATGTGTCCGGACTCGCGGTGCTCGACCCGAGCACCCGGGCGAACGGGCGGCTGGAGCTGGCTGACATCCAGAATCTGATCGCCGAGCGGTTGCCACTGCTGCCGCCGTTTCGCTGGCGGCTGAAGCCGGTGCCGCTTGGGCTCGACTACCCGTACTGGATCGACGATCCGGACTTCGACCTTGAGTACCACGTGCGTGAGCTGGCCCTGGCGCCGCCCCCGACCGACGAGAAGCTGGCCGAGCAGGTCGCGCGGATCTTCGCGCGTCCGCTCGATCGCGCCCGGCCGCTGTGGGAGGTCTATCTGATCCACGGCCTCGCGGGTGGACAGGTCGCGGTGCTGACGAAGATCCACCACGCGGTGATCGACGGCATGTCCGGCGCGGAGATCATGGGCGTACTCCTCGATTTGACACCTGAGGGACGCGAACCGCCGGCGACGCCGCGGGACTGGGGAAAGGTGCGGCGCGAGCCAAGCGAGCTCGAGATGCTGATGCGGGGAGCGCTCGGTGCACCTCGGTATGTCGAGCGGGTGGCCCGCGCGCTGCCCTCGACCCTGCCCAACATTCAGGACGTGGCGTTTCTCTCGCAGGTGCCAGGAGCACACACCTTGGGCCGGACGAGCGCGACGCTCGCGCGGCTGATCAGCGGGCGAGAGCGGCGCGTGCTGGAGCGCACCAACCTGACCCCGCCGCGGACCTCGTTTAACGGCCACGTCTCGCCGCACCGTCGCTTTGCCTTCGGACAGCTGTCGCTCGATGCGGTCAAGCAGGTCAAGAACGAGCACGGCTGCACGGTCAACGACGTTGTTTTGGCGATCTGTGCCGGGGCGCTGCGGTGGTGGCTGCTGGAGCACGACGAGCTCCCGGAGGTTCCGCTCGTCGCGCAGGTGCCCGTGTCGGTGCGCAGCGAGAAGGAGGTCGGCACCTACGGCAACCGGATCGGGATGCTGAGCGTGCCGCTGTACGTGAACGAAGCGGACCCGGTGGAGCGCCTGATGCTCACCCACGAGTCGATGCTGACCGCCAAGGAGCGCCACAAGGCACTTCCAGCGCAGTTACTCCAGGACGCGACTCAGTTCATCCCGCCGGCCGTGTTCTCCCGTGCCGCGCGGATTACTTTCTCGCTGGCCGCCGCGCGCAAGCCGATCTGGAATCTGGTCGTCTCGAACGTGCCCGGTCCGCAGCTGCCGCTCTACATGGCCGGAGCCGAGCTGGTGGCCAACTACCCGGTGTCGGTGATCACCGATGGAATGGGGCTCAACATCACCGTGATGAGCTACTGCGGACACCTCGACTTCGGGATCGTGGCCGACCGCGAGCAGATGCGCGACTTGTGGAAGCTGATCGATTGGCTTGGAGAGTCGCTGGCCGAGCTGCTGCCGCCCGGCTCGGAGGTCCGGCCATCGAGCGCCGGGGCTCAGGTGCCGGAGGCCCAGCCGTCGGCCGAGTGAGCGCCGTTCACGTCAGAAGCGACGAACGAGATCAGGTCGGCGTCGCCGGGCACCGCGGGTAGCGAAGCAGCGGGGCTACCAGGCCTGCGTGTCGCCGCAGTGCGGGCAGCCGACCGACGTGGAGACGGGCGCCCGAAACACGAAGCCGCACTGGCAGGTGTACTGCGCCTGGTCGTGCAGGGGTCCGAGCTCGCGCCGTCGATTCGACGTGGCCTCGGCTGGAGGAAGCGTGCTCGCGGTGCTGGGACGGTCCTCGCCCTGGAGGCTTCCCCGCTCTTCGGCGGAGGCGGCCGGTGACTGATGGCGGCGGCGGAGCCCGCGATCGCTTCGTTTAGGTCGAACTAGCACGTTCATGGAAGACAACGGTTCCGATCGTCAATGGTTTCGCGCCCGGCGGCGGAAGTCCTCGCCTCTAACCTGACGTTAATCGGCCGACTCGTCCGCAGGACTGAAGGTGCCGCGGGCTCCCGGGACGCTTGTGCCCGGGGTGCGTGGGTCAAGCTGTGGGGGTGCGCGGTCAAAGCTGTGGGACAATTGGGCTCACGCTATGGACCCCGGCCGCAAGCGCTTCCTCCGTCTGACCGTCGCTCTAACCGCCGCGCTGCTGCTGGCGTCGGCGCTCGTCTACACGAGCTTCAGCGCCGGCCGGGACGAGCTGACCGCCGGCCAGCTGCTCACCCGGGCGCAGCCGGGGCGCTCGTACATCCTGGCCGGCACCGTGCTCGACGGGTCGGTGCAGCACGACGGCAGCACCCTGCTGTTCCGCGTCCGCGACCCGAAGCAGAGGATCTCGGCGCTGGTGCGCTACACCGGCATCGTTCCGGACCCATTCCGGGCCGGCCGGGGCGTCCTCGTCACGGTGCACCAGCAGGGGGCGAGCTTCGTCGGCGAGCAGGATTCGCTGACCACCAAGTGCCCGTCCAAGTACCAGGCCACGACCTCCGCTTACTGATGTCCCTGATGCCGGTCGGAGTCCGCTGAAATGGCGCTGCTCGGTCGCGCGCTGCTGATCCTCGGGCTGATCGTTTGCCTCTACGGCATCGGCGCGTCCGTCTACGGAGCCACGAGCCGGCGCCGCGAGTGGGTCGACTCGGGGCGCCGGGCGGTGTACGCGCTCGCTGGCCTGATGACGATCGCCTTCGTGATCCTCGAGGCGGCATTTCTGCGCAGCGACTTCTCCTTCAACGTCGTGGCTGGGCACTCCTCAACGACCACGCCGACCTTCTACAAGTTCGCGGCCGCCTGGTCTTCGCAGGAGGGCTCGCTGCTGCTATGGGTGTTCCTGCTCTCGCTGTGGTCCAGTTTGATCCTGTTCCTGACCCGTAAGCGCGTCCGGGAAATCGCCCCGTACGCGACCGCCGTTCTGCTCGCCTTTGCCGCCTTCTTCACCTCGCTGATGGTCTTCCCATTCGCGGCCAACCCGTTCACTACCAGCGCCCACCCGCCGCTCGAGGGGGCCGGGCTTGATCCTCTGCTGCTGCATCGGACGATGATGATCCACCCACCGATGCTGTACTCCGGCTACACGCTGCTGACCATCCCCTTCGCGTTTGCGATCGGTGCCTTGATCACGGGACGGCTGAACTCCGAGTGGATTGGGGTGACGCGGCGCTTTGCGCTGGCGGCGTGGCTGTTTCTGGGGGTCGGGATCCTGCTCGGCGCGCGCTGGTCCTACACCGAGCTCGGATGGGGTGGGTATTGGGCCTGGGACGCGGTTGAGAACGCGGCGCTGATGCCCTGGCTCGCCTGCACTGCGTTCATCCACTCGATCATGATCCAGGAAAAGCGGGGGATGCTGAAGGTGTGGAACGTATCGCTGATCCTGACCAGCGGGACGCTGGCCATCCTCGGGACGTTCCTCGTTCGCTCAGGGGTGTTGGACTCGATCCACGCGTTCGGTGCCTCGACGCTCGGCATCCCGTTCGTATTGCTGATCGCGACGATGGTGATCGGCGGGATCGGCCTCGTCGTCTGGCGCCGGACAAGTCTGCGCTCTGATGCCCAACTCGACTCCCTACTGTCCCGCGAGGCGGTGTTCCTGTTACAGAACCTGATTCTCGTGGCGATGGTGTTCGTGATCTTTTGGGTGACGTTCTTCCCGCTCATCTCCGAGGCGGTGACCGGCACCAAGGTGTCGGTCGGACCGCCGGCCTTCCGTCCGTTCATCGTCCCCCTGGCGCTGATCCTCGTCTTCCTCTCCGGGGTCGGGCCGATCATCGCGTGGCGCCGGGTCACGCTCTCGAACCTGCGGCGCAACTTCATCCTCCCGTCCGCCATCGGCCTGCTGACGCTCGCTGTGCTGCTCGTGGTCAGCAGCTCCCTGTCCCGCCCGCTCGCGCTGCTGATGTTCGCGTTCGGCGCATTCGTTCTCGCCGCCGTCGCCCAGGAGCTGTGGCGCGGCATCCATGCCCGGCGAGCGCTGACCGGAGACTCGCCGCCGCGCGCGATCGTCGCGCTGATCAGCCGCAACCGCCGTCGCTACGGCGGCTACATCGCTCACGCGGGACTCGCGATCATGCTGATCGGAGTCGCCGCTTCCTCCTCGTTCGCACACTCGCAGGACGTGATCCTCTCCCCGGGGCAAAAGGCCACGGTAAACGGCTACACGATGCGCTACGTGCGGCCGACCGAGCAGGCGACGTTCACCAATCAGGGAGAGGTGGCCAAGCTGTCCTTCGGCGCGGTGCTCGATGTCTCAAAGCACGGGCGTCATGTGACGACGCTGACGACGACCCGCGGCTACGCGCCCGCTACGAACGATCCGACCGCCGGTCCGATCTCGGTGGCCTTCACCGGGCAGGCTGATTCTCAGGTCGGGCTGAAGGCTGGACTGACGCGGGACATCTGGACGGTCGTGAACATGAATTTCCAGCCCATCCAGGCCGAGATCAACCGCGGCGACAAGGTCTTCACCAACCTGATGACCAGCCTGACACCGGCGCAGGTGAGCCAGCCCGGAACTCTGGTGACGATCCGCGTCGAGCGGGCACGTGCCATCGCCGGTCTGGCCGCGCGGTTCCTCAACCGTCCCTGGCCGGTCAACTTCCGCCTGATCGTCTCGCCGCTGGTCACGTGGCTGTGGCTTGGCGCGATCGTGATCGCCACCGGCGGCGGGATCGCCCTGTGGCCGATTCCCAGGCTGGCCCGGCGCCGCAGCCTTGCCGCCGGCCGCCGGCCGGCTTCCGTGACGCCCCCGATGCCGGTGCGCGACCGGGCGGCGGTGCGCGAACCGGCCTAGGGTCGGCCGCGCCCCGATCCTCGTGGAGTTCCTGCTCGTCCTCGCGGTCCTCCTCGGGGTGGTATTGATCGTCAGCGGGCCGCTCCGGCGCTCACGGCCGCGGGTCCGAGGAGCACAAGGAGGCGCGGTTCGTCTGGCTGGCTCCGGCGAAGCTGACTTCGAACGCGAATCGGACCTCGGCGAGCTCGAGGCGGCACGAGAGGCCAAGTACCGGGAAATCCGCGACGCCCAGCTGGACTACGACACCGGCAAGCTCTCCCCGGAGGACTTCGAGGCGCTCGACACGGGCCTGCGCAGCGAGGCTCTGGAGATCCTTCAGCGCCTCGATCGGCTGCGGGCACCCGGCGCAGCCGCGCAAGCGGCACCTGGTCCCGGCGCGCCGGAGTAGCTACCATCGCCCCCGATGTCAACGATTCTCGGCATTTTCCAGGTCGTCCTGTGCGTTGTGCTGATCTTCCTGATCCTGATGCACTCGGGTAAGGACGCCGGTCTGTCCGGCGCCTTTGGTGTCGGCAGCGGCGCGGGCCCGCTCGGCGGCGGATCGCTCGTCGAGCGAAACCTCAACCGTTGGACGATCGGCTTCGCGATCGTGTTTGCGATCAACACGATCGTGTTGAT
>CAXMLR010000607.1:0-14444 GCA_964194275.1 uncultured Solirubrobacterales bacterium | reverse complement strand
ACCGCGGCGATCGCCTCGATCAGCCGCAGCGGCTCCGTCGGCTGTAACTGGACGCTGCCGCGGGAGTCTGGGGCTGCGTCGGCGCAGACGACGATCGACACGGCGGGCACCCCCGTGGCCACGCTGACGCTGAACTCCGGCTATGCCTACCTCGCGATCGCCAATCCCGATCTGGTGGTCGCCGGGACGGTGCCCGGCCAGCAGGTAACGGTCACCTGTTCGCTGTCCCTCGGTAGCGTTACGCAGACTCGCTCGGCCAGCGTCGAGGTCGGTTCGTCCCACCGGCGCCTGGAGTCGGGGCTTTCGCTGGTGGTCTCAAATCCGGCTGCCGCGAGGCGTCAGACCTTGGCCAAGCTCACCTGCCAGGACGCCTACACCGTGGGCGATGCCCCCACCGTTGGGGTCGCAACCGGGCTGAGCGTAATCCAGATCCGGGGCTGAATCGGCCGGCTACAGGTGCCCCAGCCCGGGTAGGCTGGGATCAATGTCTACAGCCAATATGCACACAACCCACGGCACGATCGCGCTCGAGCTGTTCGACGACGACGCGCCGAAGACGGTCGAGAACTTCCGCAAGCTCGCCGCAGACAAGTTCTACGACGGCATCATTTTCCATCGTGTGATCCCGGATTTCATGATTCAGGGCGGGTGCCCGTCGGGCACCGGTACCGGTGGTCCGGGATACACGTTCGAGGACGAAATCAACCAGCACAAGGTCGTCCGCGGCGGGTTGGCCATGGCCAACTCAGGGCCCGCCACCAACGGCTCACAGTTCTTCCTGGTCACCATCGACAGTGCTCCGTGGCTCGACGGCAAGCACACCGTATTCGGTCAGGTCACCGGTGGAATGGACGTCGTCGATGCGATCGAGGCGCTGCCCACCGGTGCCGGTGACCGTCCACTGGACCCGCCGAAGATCGAGTCGATCGAACTCGATCCGGCTTAGCGTCTGCGCCGCCGAGGACCCCGAGCGCGATGAACGAAACCACGGATTCCCGGCTCTGGCACCCGTTCGCTGACATGGGCACGGTGCGCCACGCCGAGTTCGTGATTGAGCGCGGTGAGGACGTCTGGGTCTGGGACACCGACGGCCACCGCTACCTCGATGCGACCGCGAGCCTGTGGTACGCCAACATCGGCCACGGGAGACCTGAGATAGCCGAGGCCGTCGCGGCCCAGCTCTCGCGCCTGGAGGCCTATTCCGCTTTCGGTGACTTCGCCAGCCCGCCCGCACTCGAGCTCGCGGATGCTCTGGCGCAGCGCGCGCCGATGCCTTCCCGGGTGTTCCTCGGTTCGGGGGGAGGTGACGCCATCGACACCGCGGCCAAGCTCGCGCGCCGCTACTTCTCTGAGCTGCAGGAACCCGACCGAACCGTTCTGATCAGTCGCACCGCCGGCTACCACGGCACTCACGGCTTCGGAACCGCGATCGCGGGGATACCGGCCAACCGAGAGGGCTTCGGACCGATGCTGGAGACCGAGGTGGTGCAGCACGACTCGCTGGAGGCGATTCACGAGACGGTGGATCGTGTCGGGGCAGCGCGGATCGCCGCCGTGTTCGTCGAACCGGTGATCGGCGCTGGTGGGGTGTATCCGCCCGTTGACGGTTACATCGAAGGGGTCGCGGCGCTGTGCCGGGAAACCGGGATCCTGCTCGTCATCGACGCCGTGATCTGCGGGTTCGGCCGCCTCGGCACGTGGTTCGGAATCGAGCGCTGGGACGTTCAGCCCGACATGATCACGTTTGCCAAGGGGGTGACGAGCGGATACCTGCCACTGGGTGGCCTCATGGTCTCCGAACGGGTGGCGGAGCCGTTCTGGCGCACGCCGGGAGGACCGGTGCTGCGCCACGGGCCGACGTATTCTGCTCACGCGACTTGCTGCGCTGCGGCGCTGGCCAACCTCGCGGTGATCGAACGCGACGGACTGCTGACCCGGGGCCGGGAAGACGAGCGCCCGCTGTTCGACGCACTGCTGCCGCTCGAGGAGCACGCCGCCGTGGCCGAGGTCAGAGGCGGTACCGGGACGCTCGCTGCTGTCGAGCTCTCGGCTGAGGCCCTAGCCGAGAATCCGGGGGCGGTGACGGCGCTCGTGGCCGCCGCCCGGGATGCGGGGGTGCTCGTGCGGCCGTTGGCGCGGGCGGTGGCCGTATCGCCGCCGCTGACCGCACGGGCGGAGCACTTTGAGCTGATCGCGCAAGCACTCGCGAACGGCCTGGCTGGCTGACCAGGCGTCCGCTAGCCTTCGGCTCGCCGCCCCGGCGGCACCTTTCCCGACCGCGGCAGGAGGAGAGACATGGCGAGCGTCGACCAGCAAGCACGGGCTGAGACCAACGGCGGTCAGGGGCCGGCGACGATTCCGGTCGAGAACCCGGCCACGGGGGAGCTGATCGCGACGATTCCGATCCTCGGCCCGGCGGAGATCGCCGAGATGGCGGCTCGGGCGCGGGCCGCGCAGCCGAGCTGGGACGCGATCGGCTTCGAGGGACGCGGGAAGATCCTTCGCCGCGCCCAGAAGTGGATGCTGGACAATGCCGAGCGGATCCTCGACGTCGTCGTGTCCGAAAACGGCAAGACTTATGAGGACGCCCAGCTCGCCGATTTCGGCTACACGGTCAGTGCTCTAGGCTTCTGGGCCAAGGAGGGGCCGAAGTACCTGGCCGACGAAAGGGTTCCCTCCTGGAACAACCCGGTCGCCGCCGGTAAGAAGCTGATGATTCGCTACGCGCCCGTCGGGGTCGTCGGAGTCATCGGACCGTGGAACTACCCGATCGCCAACTCGTTCGGGGACTGCATCCCCGCGCTGATGGCGGGCAACAGCGTGATCCTGAAGCCCAGTGAGGTGACCCCGCTGAGCTCGTTGCTGATGGAGGAGATGCTGCGAGCTTGCGGCATCCCCGAGTCCGTCTTCGGAGTGGCGACCGGCGACGGGTCGACCGGCGCCGCCCTGATCGCCGAGGTCGACTGCGTGATGTTCACCGGCTCCAGCCGAACCGGCAAGGCGGTCATGAAAGCTGCGGCCGACGCGCTGATTCCCTGCTACCTGGAACTCGGGGGCAAGGACCCGATGATCGTCTGCGCGGATGCCGACATCGAGCGGGCGGCCAACGCCGCGGCGTTCTACTCGATGAACAACGGCGGCCAGGTGTGCATCTCGGTGGAACGCGTGTATGTGGAGGAGCCGGTGTACGACGACTTCGTGCGCCGCGTCGCCGAGAACATCCGTGGACTCCGTCAGGGCGCTCCGACGGGTATCGGCACGGTAGACGTCGGTGCCGTCACGTTCCCGCCCCAGATCGAGATAGTCGACGACCACGTGCGTGACGCCATCTCCAAGGGCGCCAAGGTCTTGGTCGGCGGCCATCCCCGCGCCGGGACCGGGCGTTTCTATGAGCCGACCGTCCTGGTGGACGTCGATCACTCGATGAAGTGCATGCAGGAGGAGACGTTCGGTCCCACTATCCCGATCATGAAGATCACCGATGCCGAGGAAGGAGTGCGCCTGGCCAACGACTCGACCTACGGCTTGCAGGCCAGCGTCTGGACCGGCGACGTCAAGCGGGGCGAGGCGCTCGCCCGGCGCATCCAGGCCGGCGTCGTCTGCGTCAACGACGCGCAGGTCAACTACACGGCGCTGAACCTGCCGATGGGCGGCTGGAAGGCTTCAGGCCTCGGCAGCCGACACGGCGCCAACGGCATCCGTAAGTACACCAAGGTGCAGTCGCTGCTGGTCACGCGCCGCGCCCTCAAGCGGGAGCCGTTCATGTTCCCCTACCGGGCGAGGCGCACGCTCCTGCTGCGACGGATGTTCAAGCTGCTCTACGGCCGCGGCAACCGGGACTAGAGCCAGGTTCCAACTCGAGTCCTTCGGCGACTTCCGCGCTAGTCCACGCGCTTCCAGGGCGCAAAGGCGTTCTCTGAACCCTCGAGCGCGGGGGCGAGTTCGGGGAAGTGGCGCTTGACGACGTCGCCGAACAGGTGGTCCTCCACCCAGGTCATCCCCTCCGGGGTGTAGACCTCCGGCGTGTAGTCGCTGGTGAAGAAGCGGTCTGACTTCAGCCGGCGCGAGGCCATCAGGATGAAGATCCGGAAGGCGGTGTCGCTGAAGCCAAAGCCGGGCGGTAGCTTCTCGCCGAGCATCCCGACCTGCGTGTCGACCTTGTCGATGTGGCCACTGTAGACGTCGCGGATCTGGTCGTTCCATTGCGGGTTGGGAGTGAGGTCCTCGAACTTCTCGACCCTCCGCTTACGCAGCTTCTGGCGGAAGTCGTTGTAGCGCGGGACGCCCCGCTCGCGGTCTCGGAGGATGTCGATCGACGCGATGTCGACGTGATCGCCGTTGACGCGAGTCAGATTGCGCAGCGCGTTCGGATGGTTGTGCAGGGTGATCGCTCCCGGGTGGGCCAGGCCGAGCGAGTAGATCCAGTCGGCCATCCCGTGCTCGTCGATCATCTGGCGCGTCCCGTGACCCTGGATCGGCGTGAAGTCAGTTTCGGCGATCACCTCGCCGGTCTCGTGGGAGCGGATTTGGTAGTCGTCGGGGAGCAGCGGATGCATCCGGTAGACCGACACGAATTCGCTGGTGATCGAGTACGGCGCGGTGTGGTGATCGAGCGGTGAGCCAACGATGCCACTGATCAGCTCGCCGCTGCCGATGTGGCCAAACTTGCGCTTGACCCACTTGGGCAGCACCCCATACCAGTTGGCATTCATTGCGACGTGCAGCGCCGGGTTGTCGAGGATCCCGGGCGTCCACTCGACCGTGTGGATCTTGGCGATCAGCGCAGCATTGATCAGCCGGGCCTTGTGAAACAATTGTTCGTCGTCCCAGCTCGGGTGGTGAGCCTTCAGCATGTCGCAGATCGCGTTGTGCTCCCGCGCGAACAGCGTGTGCATGATCGACAGGCCGACCCAGTAGTTGTCACTGAACCCGGTCAGGTCGACGCCGTGCAGCGCCGGCTTGGTCTCCTCCGGCAGGCGCCCGTTCTCCAGCCTCAGCTTTCCGTCCTCGCCCGCGCGCAGCTCGCGGTTGCGCTCCTCGGTCGATCCGTACAGCTGGGAGCCATCCCACCACGGCGTCACCTTGTTGACGTAGGTCGGGGGGAGCTCGCCGCCCGCGTTGGTCGAATCACCGCTGGTTCGTCGCACCTCCATGATGCCGCCGTCCCAACTGTCCTCGTCACTCAGAGGGACCTGGATGAACTCGGTCTCGGAGTTGTCGCCATGGCTGAACCAGTCATGGTTCTGAAACTGCAGCCAGCAGGCCGCCAGCACGTTGAGCGAAGTCGCCGGCTTGAACGAATCCCGGTTGAGCAGGTGGGTCGAGACCTCACGTGGGCTGGGATCGAGCATCGACTGCTCTTCCGGATAGGTCGCCTCGATCGGCATGTTGCGCCCGAACCGAGCCCCGGTCTTGCCCATGGCGGGATTCTGCGGATCGGTCTGCGAGCCGTCGTATGCCCGGTGCTGGGGCGGCTCGGCGACGACGGCAACGCCACCGCCGTTCTCGATCTGCTCGGTGTCGTACAGGTTGAATCGCCGCAGGTCCTCCCGGAAGTGAGTCAACTGCAAGAGCTGTGCCGGCAGCGGCAGCTCCCACCAGTCGGCCACGCGGTCGACCACATCCAACCCCCCGCGCACCACCCGCCGGGCGGCGCCCTTGGTGAGGTCTCCGGGCTTGTACGGCATGTTCGCTCTCTCCTCCCGCCGGTGCAGAAACGGCGTGAGTCTATCCCGGGAGCAGCGGGCCGGCGGGAAGGTCGGCCGCCTGGGGACGGGAGCGACCCGCCAACCCACCGCGACCCACTGCGCCCCGGCGGCCCACCGCGCCCGAAGCGCCTAGCGACTCACGCAGGCTGGGATCTGCAGCGCCTGCCAGCCTCCGTTCTCCTGGGTCTCGATCGGCGCGAGCTCCCGCTGGAGGGTCTTCAGTGCGATCAGCGGGTCCTCGCCGCTCTTCAGGTCCCGCAGGGCATCCTTCAGATAGGCGAGCTTCTGTCCGAATGCCTTGACCGAGGCGGAGTACACGTCGGCCACGTCACTGGGCGGATGCAGGGCGCGCAAGCCTGCGAGCTCAGGTGACAGGGTGGCGATCCCGCGGCGCAGAAACGCCTCGGTCTCGGCCGGGGAAGTGGGGATGGCGATCTGGTCGCTCTGACGACTGGTCGCCAGACACACCCGGGTGGCGTCGCTGCGGAGGTCGCTGCTTGACAGGGGTGAGCTGCCGCAGCCTCCGAGAATCATGCTGAGAACCGCGACCACGGCCGCCGCCAGCCACCGCCTCACCGCAGCTGAACCTCCAGCAGCCGCTCGAGCTCGGTGATCGTCTGAGCCGGATCGACGTGGTGAACCGTCGCCATTCCAAGCTCCGTCGCGGGAGCCAGGTTGAACGGCAGGTCGTCGACGAACACGCAGGCGGACGGCGCCAGGTCGATCTGCTCTGCCCCGAGCTCATAGATCTCTCGCGCAGGCTTGCGGATCCCCACCTCGCCGGAGATGACGATGCCGTCGAACAGCTCGCCCAGACGCTCCCGGTCGTAGCGCCGCGTGCCCCAAGAGTTGGAGATCAGCCCGGTGCGAACGCCGGCGCCACGGGCTCGGCGCACGGCCTCGACCATCGAGGGTTCGGGACCCGATCCGGCGAACAGCCGGTCGATCAGCCCGGCCCCGGTGACGCCGAGGTTGCGGCCGAGCTGCTCCTCGAACTCCGCCTCAGGCAGAGTTCCGGTCTCCAGCCCGATGAGCAGCTCCCGACAGGCCGGATCCTTGCGGAAACGTCGCCCGATCTCCTCCGGCTCGAGACCCTCCAGCTCACAGAACGAGCGAAAGGAATCGAACAGGTTGCTGGTCAACACCCCGCCGTAGTCGACCAGCAGCCCACGGTAGCCACCGCTCTCAGAACCCATGGCGCGTAACTTCCAGGGCCCGCTCGGCGAGCTCCACGACACCCTCGCCGAAGGTCTTCAAGTACGGGTCGTCGGTCGAGCCTGAGACGGCTCGCTTGTAGTTGCCCTCCATGAAGACGATTCCTTTCCACAGCGCAAGCGTGACGTACCAGCTGAGCGACTGCATCGAACGCCCAGAGCGCTCCTCGTAGCGAGCGATCAGCTCCTGCCGCGTGGGAAAGCCCGGAAGCGTGGTCACGCTCTGCAGGTTGAACTTGCCGACCCGGTCGCCCGGCTGAGTCCAATGGATCATCATGTACCCCAGGTCGGCCAGCGGGTCACCGATCGTCGCCATTTCCCAGTCGAGGATCGCGATCAGGCGGGCCGGCGCACTGCCGTCGAAGATCGTGTTCCCGAGCCGATAGTCGCCGTGGACGATCGTCGCCGTCGGCGACTGGGGCAGATTGTCCGCCAGCCATCCACCGACCTGCTCGACCTGTGCGAGCTCCCGGGTGCGGTTGTGTTCCCACAGTCCCGTGAACCGGCGAAGCTGGCGCTCGAGGTAGCCGGTCGGTTTACCGAAGCCCTCGAGTCCGGCCGTGCTCCAATCGACGCTGTGGAGCTCGATCAGTGAGTCGATCAGCTCGTCCGCCACGCGCGCCCGCTCACCGGGGGTGTCAAGTGGCCCCGGCATCGACGTCGTGATCACCTCCCCGGAGATCTGCTCCATCACGTAGAACGGGACACCGATCACCGTCTCGTCATCGCACACGGCAAGGACCTTGGGGGTGCGTACCGGAGTCTTCTCCAGCGCTCGCAGCAGCCATGCCTCCCGGAGCACGTCGTGGGCGCTGGGGGGGAGCGGCCCGCGCGGGGGCCGTCGCAGGACGACGCCCGTCGACAGGCTGAACGTCACGTTCGAGTGTCCGTCGCCGATCGGGGTGGCGCTCAGATCTCGCGGCGCCGCCAGTCCGGTGGCCTTGAGGAATGCGATCAACGGGTCGAGCACGAGCAGCGGCTCGCGGTCGTTCGCTTCGCCTTCGGCGTAGGTCCGGACGACGTCGTCAGGGGCGAGGGCGACGGTCATGATCGGCAGCCAGCGTACCGGCGCGGGGCGCCCGGTGGCGCCTTGGAGCCGTTACCGGGCGGGCTTCACGCTGCCGCGGGCAGGCGGCCACCGACAACGCGGTCAAAACGCCAACCGCGCAGCTGATCGGCGTCACCGGCCATTCCAACCACGACCGCTCCTGTGCGCTGCTCGATCGCGTGCAGCAGTTCGGCCAGCCGATCACGCGTCGCGCGGGCGGCCGCCGACTCCTCGGTCGCCCAGCCGCGATTCGAACTCTCAACGAGCACGGTCACGCGTTGCGGGCGACGTCGGGCGATCTCGGTGAGCAGCCGCTCATCGGCGTCTGCGGGTCCAACGATTGCCAGTAGGTCACTCATGCCGGGGAGTCTTCTCCGCCCGCGTAAAGGTTTGCTGAACCGCTGCGAATGGTTTGCTAGAGCTCGCACTACGCTGGGGGATGAAGATGCCAGAGCTACCGGAAGTCGAGATCACCGCGCGCCGGATTGCAGCGGCCACCGCGGGGGCACGGGTCGAGTCGGCCCTGTCGCCTGGGATCAACGCACTGAAGACCTTCGACCCGCCGCTGGCGGCGCTTGAGGGCAAGGAGCTCAAAGGCGTTCGGCGACGCGGGAAGTTGTTTCTCGTCGACGCCGAGGACGAGCTGACGCTGCTGATCCACCTGATGTCGGCCGGACGCCTGCAGGTATTCGACGTCCGCGCGTCGTTGCGCGACCGTGCCTCTCGACTGCTGGTTCGACTCGAGGATGGGCGGGAGTTGCGTCTGCGTGAGTTCGGCACCAAGCAGCGCGCCTGGGTCAAGCTGCTCCGGCCTCCCGATCTCGAGGCCGAGGAAACGCTGGTCGCGTTGGGTCCGGATGCCTGGCCGGCCCCGCCTGACTTCGCCGAGCGGCTGAATGTCCCCCGCCCTCTGTACGCGCTGCTGCGCGACCAGCACGTGATCGCCGGCATCGGTCGCTCCTGGGTCGACGAGATCCTCCACGCCGCCCGGATGTCCCCGTTCAAGCGCGGCACTGATCTGGCGCCCGATGAGGCTGATCGCCTGCGTCAGGCCACAGTCAAGATTTTCGATGATGTGATCGCGCATTACGAGGAGACGATCACATTGCCGATTCCAGACAAGCTGCCGATGCCGTTGCGCGTGCACCGCCGCAACGGCGAGCCCTGCCCACGTTGCGGAGATCGGCTCGAGGCAGTGTTCTACGAGGACTACGTGATGTGTTACTGCCCGACCTGTCAGACCGACGGGAAGCTGCTCAAGGACCGCCGGCTCTCGCGCCTGCTGAAATGACCACGATGGCCCTGCAACCCGGCGCCCCAGCGCCTGACTTCACGCTTCCCGATCAAAACGGAGATCGCCTCTCGCGCTCAGCACTGCAGGGGAGACCGGTGGTGCTGTACTTCTACCCCAAGGCCGACACGCCCGGTTGCACCGTCCAGGCATGCGGGGTTCGCGATCACCAGGCCGATTACGGGCAAGCCAAGGCGGTCGTGCTCGGCGTCTCGGCCGATCCGATCAAGCGGATCGCCAAGTTCGCGGGCAAGTACACGCTTGGGTTCCCGCTGCTCTCCGACGAGGATCACGCGGTCTCGGAGGCCTATGGCGTGTGGGTGGAGAAGTCGATGTACGGGCGCACCTACATGGGCATCGAGCGGACCACGTTCGTGATTTCGCCTACCGGCGTCATCACGGAGATATTTCGCCGGGTCAAGCCCGGGGAGCACGACGAGCTCGTGCTGGCCTCACTCGCCTCGTTAGGCAGGTAAGCCAGGCTACCCCGCTACTGCAGGCCCTCGCGCGCCTCGCGCACGAGCGTGACGGCCTCGGGGAAGATCACCGCCATCACCGAGCGCAGCTGTTCAGACTGCTGCTCGGTGGTTCCCTGAATGTTGGCGCGGTTCATCGCGGCGACGGTCAGGTCGACCGCCAGCTTGATCGCGTTGTCGGCCCAGGCCAGGCGCTGAGCGCCTTGCATCTGCTCGGCGAACTCGCCCAACCGACGCTGCAGATCATCCGGGTCGCCGAACAGTCCGCCGAATCCACTTCCTTCCATAGGGCCATGGTACCGAGCCGTGCCAGCGGGCCGCTAACGACCCGCCCGAGAGGCGAGAACGGCGATCGTCCCCCCTCGCCCGGCTGCCCCGGCCAGCGCCTCCGCCAGCACTGCCACCGGAATCAACGGAGCTCCCACCACGCTCAGCAAGAGGTCGGTGGAGCGGATCCGCGCATTTCGCTTGAGCAGGTTGTAGAGGTAAGACGGCGTCGTGGTCACCCGGTTGAGCACCGACTGCCACATCCCGAACGGGTTGTGCTCGGCCAGCAGGTGGTGGGTTCTGACCACCTCGAACCCGCTGCGCTGCAGCAGTGCTTGGACGCCGGCGACGGTGAAATGCACGCGGTGCCGGGGGACGTCTAGGTGGTACCACCGCTCGCCGCCGAGCCACGCCTGCACGCTCCCGAGGTTGGGAACGCCCACCAGCAGCGCGCCGCCAGGGCGTAGCCAGCCCGCGATCCGCGTCAGCGCCGCGGCGGGCTGGTCAAGATGCTCAAGGACGTGCCACAGCGTCACCGCATCAAGCGAGCGCGCTGCGATCGGCGCCTCGTCGATACTCGCGGGCAGCAGCGGGACGCCGATCGCCGCGGCGCCCGCAACGCCGCGGGCCGACGGCTCGATCCCCCGCGCGTCGTAACCCGCAGCGCGGGCGGTGGCCACGAACCGCCCCCGCCCGGCACCGACATCGAGCAGCCGCGCGGGGGCAGGGGCGAGCGGACTGAGCAGGCCCAGGCGACGGCGGTCAAACGCTTTCAGCAGGGGCCGGGCGACTGCGTAGAGGCGCGGCTGACCGGGCCGATATGCGCCGAGTTCATGCAAGCGCTCCGGCACGGAGCCGACCGTCACCGCAGAGCCGCAGGCCGTGCAGCGGCGCAGCATGAACCGGGCCCCGCCGAGGGCCGGCTCGCTCGAGCGAACCGATCGCCAGCGGACCAGTTCGCCGCCACACGCCGGGCACCGAGCGCCCTTAAGGTCTCCGTCGGCTGGCACCGCGGCGAGTCTAGGTGGTCCCCATCCCAGTCCACCAGGTGCTCTCCGCCGTAGAATCGCCGATGTCGATGGCCCGCGCGCGCTCACACCCGGTACTGCGGGGCCGAATCGAGCTCGGGATCCGGATCCTCTCGCCGCTGCTCGACCTGCTGCTTGCCGTTGGCGATCGCGTCTCACGCGTGCTCGAGCGCGACGATCCCGAATATGTGCCAGCGCGGATGCCATCGGAGGGCGAGTCGGCCCCCCGCGGATTGCCGCCCCGTGAGCCGCGCACACCGGCACGCCGCGGCTAGCATGTCAGCCTCATGATCGTCGACGAGCAGCTGCTTTACGAATCTCGCGTGCGCATGCGGCAGGCGGTGATCGCCGCGCTGGCCGGGATTCTGCTCGTGGGCGCGGCAGCGCTGCAGCTCTCGGGCCCCCACACCAAGGTCAACGAGCTTACGCTCGACTTGATCACGGCGCACAAGCGCTTTCCGATCGACGTGATTGGCTCGGTGATCAACGGCATCGGTCTGTGTGCACTCGCCGCCACGTTGGTCTTCCTGCTGGACATCTCGCGGGCTCGCAACCCGGAGGTTCGGCCGTTCATTCGCTGGTTGGTGATGGCCGGAGGCGTGCTGGCGGCGCTCAGCGGGGTGATCTACGCGATCGTCATCGCCGGCAAAGCGGACACCTTCGTCAGCCACGGCTCGCAGACATACGAGCAGGCTAACCGTCTGACCAGCTCCGGCGGGCTGCTGGCACTGCCGTTCATCGGTCAGGCCGCCGCGCTACTGCTGGCCGTCGGCTTCGTGATGATCGCGCTGCAGGCGATGCGCGTTGGACTGCTGACCCGCTTCATGGGCTATCTGGGCATCTTCACCGGCGTGCTGGTGTTGTTCCCGATCGGGTCGCCGGTGCCCGTCGTGCAAGGTTTCTGGCTGCTCGCGCTGGCCTATCTGTTCTCCGGCCGCTGGCCGAACGGGGTTCCGCCGGCATGGCGCAGCGGCCGCGCCGAGAAGTGGCCTTCCTCGGTGGAGCTGCGCGAGCAGCGGACCAGAGCCGCCGGCGGGGCTGGACGTTCGAAGCCGGCAGCGAAGCCGGCCCGCGAGCCGGTGGCCGCCCCCGCGTCTCCGAGGACCCGTGCGAGCACGGGCAAGCGCAAGCGCAAGCGACGGCGCTGAGCGAGCTGCTCCCCGGGTGCGCTCCCTGGGCTTCGGTCCTGGCCTCCGGGCGCCGTTGGTCGCGTGAGCGCGGCCGTTCGCCGCACTGAGGGCGCCGCCCGGCGATTGACCGTTGTCGACCGGCCGGCCTGGGTACAGAGTGACGCGACCTGTCCCACTCGCAGAGGAGGCGCAGATGGAAGCCGCTCGACCTGGCCCGCGTGAAGCCGACGTGGCGCCGGCACCAGACCCGACAGGAGGCAGGCTGGCAGGGTGGGCACCGGCGGACCCGGGGCCGCTCGGACTCGCCGCATTCGCAGGGACGACGTTCGCGCTCAGCATGGTCAACTCAGGCCTGGTCGGTGACACGACCTTGGTCGGTGGGGGCCTGTTGCCGTTGATCGCCGCCCTCGCGCTGGCCTACGGCGGGATCGCTCAGTTGGTGGCCGGAATTTGGGAGTTCCGCACCGGCAACACGTTCGGCGCGGTCGCGTTCTGCTCGTTTGGAGCGTTCTGGATTTCGTTCTTCTTCGTAGTTCAGGCCGCGGGGGCGGTGGCCAAGACCGAGTTGTTCAGTGGGCTCGGCCTGTACCTGTGGATGTGGGGAGTATTCACGGCCTACATGTTGATCGCCTCGCTGCGGACAACTGGCGCGATCGCGCTCGTGTTCCTGCTGCTGACGATCACCTTCATCATTCTCGGGATCGGCAACTCGAGCCTGGCCGGGGGCACCGCTGTCACCAACGGCACGATCAAGCTCGGTGGCTATTTCGGAATCGCGACGGCACTCGCGGCTTGGTACGCATCGTTCGCGGCGGTCGTCAACTCGACCTTCGGCCGCGTCGTGGCTCCGGTATTCCCGCTCAGGCGCTGACACGACGGGAGAAGGGGAGTAGCGTCGGGTAGTACACAACCAAGGGTTGACTCGGGCGTGGTGACGCGCCCGAGTCGGCCGCCCGAGACCGTAAGCGCGAACAAGGAGAGACTCCGATGGCAGACAGCGTTGAGACTCCGGCCGGCGAGGGGACCCTCGAGGATCAGCTCGAGCAGATGCTCGAGATCGAGAAGTTCGATCCGCCCGAGGAGTTCGTCAAGCGCGCGCTGCTGAACGACGAGTCGATCTACGAGGAAGCCGACCGGGACTGGCAGGGCTGGTGGGTCAAGCAGGCCAAGGAGCTGCATTGGTTCAAAGAGCCGACCGAGGTCCTCGACGACTCCAATCCGCCGTTCTACAAGTGGTTCACCGACGGCAAGATCAACGCCTCGTACAACTGCCTGGACCGGCACGTGGAGGCGGGCCGGGGCGACCGTGTCGCGTTCTACTGGCGCGGCGAGGAGGGCGAGGAGCGCGAGCTCACCTACGCCGACCTGCACCGGGAGGTGCAGAAGTTCGCCAACGCGCTGAAAGACCTCGGAGTCCAGAAGGGCGACATCGTCGGGATATACCTGCCGATGATCCCGGAGGTGGTGGTGGCGATGCTCGCGTGCGCGCGGATCGGCGCACCACACAACGTCGTGTTCGGCGGGTTCTCGGCCGACTCGGTCAAGGAGCGGATGGAATTCTCTGAGGCCAAGGCACTCGTAACCGTGGATGGAGCGCGCCGCAAGGGTAAGACGGCCCCGATCAAGCAGCAGGTCGATGCGGTGATGGGCGACGTCGACACGCTGCAGCACATCATCGTCGTCAAGCACGCCGATGCCGACTGCGAGATGCAGGACGGGCGTGATGTCTGGTTTCACGAGGTGATGGAAAAGGCCGACGAGGAATGCCCGGCGGAGGAGCTCGACGCCGAGCATCCCCTCTATGTGCTCTACACCAGCGGCTCGACGGCCAAGCCCAAGGGCGTGCTGCATACCACCGGTGGCTACCTGACCGGCGTGTCAGCGACGCATCGCTACGTGTTCGATCTCAAGCCCGAGGAGGACGTCTACTGGTGTGGGGCCGACGTCGGCTGGGTCACCGGGCACTCCTACATCGTCTACGGACCGATGACCAACGGGGCCACATCGGTGATGTGGGAAGGCGCGCCGGACTATCCGCACAAGGGCATCTGGTGGGAGATCTGCGAGCGCTACGGCGTGAGCATCTTCTATACCGCGCCAACGGCGATCCGCGCGTGCATCAAGTGGGGTGTCGAGCACGTCGAGAAGCACGACCTGTCGAAGTTGCGGCTGCTCGGCACGGTCGGCGAGCCGATCAATCCCAAGGCTTGGCTGTGGTACCACAAGGTCATCGGGGGCGAGCGCTGCCCGATTGTCGATACGTGGTGGCAGACCGAGACCGG
>CAXMLR010000606.1:0-7862 GCA_964194275.1 uncultured Solirubrobacterales bacterium | reverse complement strand
CGGTGCTGGCGCGGGTGGCGCTGTCGGCGGCCGGTCATCACGAGCGACTTGACGGCTCTGGGTATCACCGCGCCGTCGGCGCCTCTCAGCTGCCGATCGAGGCGCGGCTGCTCGCGGTCGCAGACGCGTATGACGCGATGACCCACGAGCGGCCGCACCGCCCTGCGCTCGACCGGGCGCGCGCTCGAGCCGAGCTGCGCGCTGAGGTGGACGGCGGCCGTCTTGACCAGCGGGCGGTCAACGCTGTGCTCGAAGCTGCCGGTGCCCCCCCGGTACGCGTCAACGAGGCGTGGCCCGCCGGGCTCTCCGATCGCGAGGTTGAGGTGTTGCGTCTGCTCGCGCGCGGAAGGACCAACCGCCAGGTCGCCAGCGAGCTCGTGATCGCCTCAAAGACGGTTGGGCGTCACGTCGAGAACATCTACGCCAAGACTGGGCTCTGCACTCGCGCGGGTGTCGCGCTGTTCGCCGCCGAGCACGAGCTTCTCGACTGACCCCGCCTGCCAGCGAGCGCCGTGGCGAGGATGGGGTGTTCACCCGATGTCGACACGGCCAGGCGCCCCTACCCTCGCTGCGAGTCCAGTCACGCGACCGCCAGGAGAAGGCGATGACGACCAAGACCGCCGCGCAGAGCGACCTTTACCACGAGCTCAAGGGATCGGGACCATTGGTGGTGTTCATCTCGGGCGCCACGGGCGACGCGGAGCACTTCTCGCGCGTGTGTGAGCGCCTCGCCGACGAGTTCACGGCCGTCTGCTATGACCGGCGGGGGGGCTCGCGCAGCCCAAAGCTCGAGCCCGACGAGAGGATGACGATCGCCGCTCAGGCGGATGACGCCGCGGCGCTGATCGGCGGACTCGGTGCCGGACCGGCCGTCGCGTTCGGCACCAGCGGCGGCGGGAACATCCTGCTCGAGCTGATCTGCCGCCATCCCGAGACGCTGCGCGCCGCGATTGTTCACGAGCCGGCGCTGATCGCCCTTGACCCCAACCCGCAGGCAGGAATGGATGCAATGGGGCCGCTGTTCGAGCTGGCGGGGCGCGACCCGCGTGCCGCGATGCAGGCGTTCATCCAATTCGTGACCAACGACACGGCGCTCGAGGCGTTGTCGCCAGAGCACCGCGAGCGCCTGCTCGCCAACGGCGAGCACTTCTTCGGCGCCGAGATCGAAGCGTTCGCTACCTACCTCCCCGAGGCACCGCGGGTCGCTGCCGCTGGCATCCCGATCCAGCTGCTCATCAGCAGCGCCAGTCCGCCCGCCGACGACGGGATCCTGCCATGGTTCGAACAACAACTCGGGCTGCGCCCCGGCCGCGTATCGGGCCACCATGCGCCCTACTTCGACCACCCAGAAGTCTTCGCCGAGGAGTTGCGGCCCCTCCTGCGCGAGCAATGGGCCGATGCCACAGACGAGACGAAATAGGAGTCGAGCATCCCCCCTCACCGGGGATGGCGCTGCCAGTGTTTGGGCCGCCGGCGCGACTACCTTTCTCTTTTCCCATGTCGCCGGAGCGCTCCCCGGTCCTCGTCCTGTCGGAAACGGTGAACTCGGCCGACCCAAGTCGCAACGCCGACGAGACACCTGCACTGCCAGGAGCGCGAATGCGCTTCGTTTGCCGTCATCGGCGGCGACGTCCCAGCTCAGCAAGGGAGGGCACTCTCTAAAGCCAGCCTGGGGCTGCGCTACGGCGGTCACTGACCGCTGCTTGGCGCGCGCCGGCAGCCCCGTCGCACGGGCGCGCCTGGTTCTACTCAGGGACGAGAGCGAGTGTCGGCTTCAGCGGCTGTCGCTCGGCGGTCGCGATGCGAGCGTTCGCAGCGACGCCGGTCAAAGCCGGCCACTTGCCAGGTCAGCCGAGGCCAGCGACGGCTCCGCGGCGCACATGTTGCTCACGGCTGGAGATCAAGGTGAGTCTCAAGGACGGCCGGATCGGGGTGGATTGATCGAGCAGCGCGGACCGACCACTCTCGGCGTCCGGTTCATACGCGGACGTGCAGGCAGATCATGGGTGGCCACATGCTGCGCCGGGGTGCATAATCGAGCTCGGTTGATGGAGCTACTCGAACGCGAGGCCCAGCTCGACGATCTCTGCGAGCGCCTGAAGCAAGCGGTCGCGGGGAGAGGCGGACTGGTCCTGCTCGAAGGTGAGGCGGGGGCCGGCAAGACGGCTCTGGTCCGCCACTTCCTGAGGACCGCTGGGGTCGAGGAGCAGGCGCTCGTGGGCGCATGCGATGCCATCGGCACGCCCCGAGCTCTTGCCCCGCTGCTCGACGTCGCGGGCGGTTTGAGTCCCGAGTTGGCGCAGCTGCTGGCCAGCAACGCTGCTGTCGGGGACATCTTCGGTTGTGTTGTCGCCAATCTTGGTTCCCGCCACGCCGCCGATGTCGTGGTCTTCGAGGATGTCCACTGGGCTGATGACGCGACGCTGGATCTCCTTCGGTTCCTTGGCCGCCGCCTTGGTGGGCGTCGGGCACTGCTGGTGGCGACTTATCGGGATGATGGCGCGACGGCAGGGCATCGGCTCCGAGTGCTGGTTGGTGACGTCGCCACGATGCCCGCGGTGCATCGACTGAACGTACCGCCGTTGTCTCCGGGGGCCGTTCGGCTGCTGTGTGCCGATGGGCCAATGGACCCGCACGAGTTGCACCGGCGGACCGGGGGCAACGCGCTCTTCGTGACCGAGGTGCTCCGCGCGCCGGAGGACCGAGTCCCGGCCACGATCCGAGATGTGGTGCTTGCGCGTGTGGCGCGCCTTTCCGGCCCGGCGACAGCGGTACTCGAGGCTGCCGCTGCGATCGGCGTGACGATCGCGCCGGCGCTCCTCGGCGAAGTCGTGGGCGACCTCGCCGTCGCGGTCGCCGAGTGCCTCGACTCCGGTTTGCTTGTCGACACCGGAGGGACGTTGGGCTTCCGTCATGAGCTTGTACGTCTGGCGATCGAGGAAGCGACGCCACGGGTGCGCAGCGCCCGGCTTCACGCATCGATCCTGGCGGTGCTGCGTAGGGTGGGGACGAGCAGGGATGACCTTCCTCGACTGGTGCGTCATGCTGAAGCTGCGGGCGATGCGGCGGCCGTGCTCGAGTTTGCCCCTGCCGCAGCTAAGCGTGCGGCGGGTCTGCTTGCCCACCGCGAAGCTGCTGCGCACTACAGAGCGGCGCTGCGCTTCGCCCTGACCGAACCGGCCGGCTCACGCGCCGCGCTGCTCGAGGGCTTTGCTCACGAGTGCTATCTCAGCGCTCAGCTGAGGCCCGCGCTCGAGGCGAGGCACGAGGCGGCGGTGCTCTGGCGTGATATCGGCGATCGTCTCCGGAGGGGCGAGAACATCGCCTGGGCATCGCGACTGACGTACCTCTGCGGCCAGCCTGTCGAAGCTGACCGGCTTGGAGAACAGGCGATCGAAATCCTTGAACAGCTCGTCGCAGGCGCCGAGTTGGCGATGGCGTACAACAATGCCGCCTGGCTACGGATGCTCGGGTGCAACCTTCCTGGCGCTATCGAGTTGGGGCACCGCGCCGAGCGGCTTGCCCGCAGTCTGGGGCAGACGGAGATCGCATTGCACGCAGGAATCACGGTGGGCACTTCAGAGCTTCAGTCCGGTGACGACGCCGGCCGGCTGCGCCTCGAGGCCGCGTTTCAGGCTGCTTGCGATGGGGGTCGGGAGGAGCAGGCGGGGCGCGCGATCTGGAACCTTGCGTTGCTGTCGCTTTGGCAGCGGCGCTACGGGCTCGCCGAGCGATACATCGAAGATGGCGAGGCGTACTGCGTGCAGCACGAGTTGGAGTCGTGGCGTCTGATGTTGTGCGCGGCTCGCTCGCGTTGGCTGCTTGAGATGGGCGAGTGGTCTCAGGCGGAAGAAGCAGCAACGGACGCTCTCAGACACCCTGACTCGATTGTCCTTGGGCGCGCTATGGCGCTGATCGTGCTTGGAAGGCTGCGTGCCCGGCGCGGCCAGCCCGGCGCCGACGGTTTCCTCGACGAAGCTCTGCGGCTCGCCGGCGAGCGCCAGTGGATGGGACCGTTCGCCGCGGCGCGACCGGCGCGCGCGGAGGCAGCGTTGCTCGCCGGCAACCGCGAAGCGGCGGCCGCCGAAGCAGAGGCAGGAGTTGAGGACGCCACCCGCACAGGCGATCCGTGGCAGCTCGGCGAACTCGCGTTCGGGGCTCTGCGGGCTGGGCGACCTCCAAAGCTGAGCGCAACGCCCGCCGAACCGTACGCTCTCTCGCTGGCGGGCAACTGGGCGGCAGCCGCGAGGGAATGGAAGAGGCTCGGATGTCCGTATGAGATGGCTCAGTCGCTCGTGCTCGCGGACGACGAGGCGGCGTTGCGGAGGCCTTGCAAGTCTTCGACGGGCTCGGCGCGGCACCGGATGCCTCGGCTGCGAGGCAGCGCCTGCGTGAACTCGGCACGGCCCGGATCCCGCGAGGTCCACGGGCTGCCACGAGAGACAACCCCGCCGGGCTGACCGCGCGCGAGAGCGAGGTGCTCGCCCTGCTGGCGTCGGGCCTGACCAACACGGACATAGCGGCCCGCCTGTTCCTCTCGAATAAGACCGTCGAGCACCACGTCTCCGCGGTGCTGCGCAAGCTCTCGGTCGGTTGCCGCTCCGATGCAGTCCACGAAGCACGACGACTCGACCTGGTGCCAAAGATAGGGGCTGCGTGATCCCAAATTCAGGGTCGTTCCCCCATGCGCTAGTCGCCGCGATCCCCTAGCCTCGCCACGACGTGAACGAGGAGCGATCAGTGATCCCGTCAGCGAAAACCCAATCCGGCGACCAGATCCTCGAGCTGAGCGATGGAGGCTCACTCCGATACACCGAGCAGGGCGAAGGCAGTCCGATTCTCCTCATCCACGGGACCGGGGGCAATGCTTGGTTTGACAGCCCCCAGAGGCTCTCACGCAGCCACTGTGTGATCACATACGACCGCCGGGGATTCGGCGGCTCGAGCAGCGATCAACCGGCGAAGTATCTGGCCCGGCAGATCGACGACGCCGCCGAGCTACTGCGCCACCTGGCGGCCGAGCGAGCCACTGTCGTGGGTGCCAGCTGGGGTGGAATCGTCGCCCTCGGGCTGGCCGCCAATCACCCTGACCTAGTGGGAAGGCTCGTCCTGATGGAGCCGCCGTATCACGCAAAGAAGCACCCGACTCCGGGATTCGTGTTGGCCTTCATTCGGATTGCCCTCCTGCGCAAGCTCAAAGGCGAGGCGGTGGCCAGCGAGGCGTTCATGCGGTTCGCGACCCATCGCACGGATGGGGTCACAACCTACGACCGCCTCTCGAGCGATGTCCGTACGGCGCTTGCCCGTAATGCAGCCGGGACGATGGCGGAGCTCGACGCCGGCACCGGCGAGGAACTGGCCGAAGAGCAGGTGGCGGGCATCGAGGTGCCTGTTCTGCTGCTCGAGGGTGCTCTCAGCCAGGCCGTTTTCCGCAACAGCTCGACGAGGCTGGCGAGGAGGCTGCCGCACGCCCACGTGCAAGTCCTCCCGGGGGCGAGCCACATGATGCAGTTCGACGCGCCGATCGACTTCGAGCGCGCGGTCCTCAGCGTCGCCGGCTGAGGCATCGTTGACTATGCACTCGGTGGAAGCTCCCCGAGGCCCGGGGAGCGGATCAGCCATCCCAGTTCAGCCGTGCGCGTCGTTCGTAACGAGCAGTCCTGTTCATCTGTTCATCGACAGCGTCTGCGATCAGACGTATCAGACGTTCGGACTAAGGGCAACCCGGCCACCGACTCGCTCCAGTGGCGAGATCACGCGTGCTGCGCGACGCCACACCCGGGCCGCGGACCCATCCGCGCCGCGTTCGACCTCGACTCGCCTCGCTGATCCGTGACGCGAGCCATGTGCCGGAACTGGGCCGACGGCCACCGCGAAGCGCGAGAACCGGGTAGGTGTTCATCCTCGGCCGCGGCGGCCGCTTGATCCCAACGCAGGATCCGTCAGTTTGGGCCGTCGGTCGAACTTGCAGCGACTTGCCTGATTGGCTCGGCGAGCGCGAGTTCGGCAAGCCGTCGGATGGCCGCGTGGGATCGGGCGACCACGAGGAACCGCTTGGCGTGGCAGAAGAGCACATCCTCGACACCCGTGGCCGCGACAAGGTCGGCGCCTTCGAGCCCGCCCCACAGGGCCGGAAGGTTGCGACGGTTCACGAACGAGCCGAGTTCACGCGGCACCGCTTCAAGGCCGAAGCCCTGGCGCTTGGGGTAGATCACGAATAGCGCGTCGAGTGCCTCGGGCACGAGCACTTGCTTCCACGGAGCGTTGATCGGCAACTCGACAACGCGCGGATCCGTCGCACCGGCAATCGCCTCGCGCACAATGCGCTGAGAGCGGCGGCCTGAGGCGGCGGAAGCGACCTCGCGCGCGATGATGCCCTGCGCTAGGGCGACGGCCGCATCAAAGCGCTCGCGCTCCTGTTCGGGGGTGAGTGTTTCGTCCCAGCGTGCGTTGAAGCCACCGACAATTGCGTGGACGGTCATCGGACGCACGCCGTCGATCAGCGATTGCGTCAGCTGCTGGCCTGTGTCGTTGGCGTCCACGGCCTGCACGAGCGTCTCATCGATCGCGTCGGCAACCTCTTGATCGCCGGCGCACGCCTGGGCGCCGAACTCCCGCCACACGAGTCCGAAGGATGCATAGCGCACGCCGTTCGCCCGCGCGGCGTCAAAGTCCCGCTGATGATGGTCGTAGTCTCCCATAGAGGCGTCGTCGCGGAAGCCGACATCGACGCGTAGGTCAGCTCGGGCGAGGACGTCGCGGTCGCGGGTGCGCACCACCTCGACCGGGTCGCCCAGCAAGCCGAGCGCAGCGATCGCGAACACCTCGTCCGCGTGAAAGGAACCGTCGTGGGTCGCGATCAGCATCAGCGAAACTCTAGAAGGACCAGCACCGGCGCGATGATTGACTTCCCGCGCGGGCGGCCGTAGGTTCCCGCCGAGGTCGGGCGTTCGAGGCTGGGAGCGTCGCTATGTCAGGCCGTTGAGTTGCGCCCGTGTCAGCGAGAGCTCTGCTTCGAACTGAACAACAGGGCGCCCAGCACCTGATCATGAGCTACCACCAGGTGAAAACGCGCCGACGGTGCCGACGACCAGCCCCACCTGCTGGCCGCTTCGCCGTTCTAGGTCACGATGAGTTCGGTCCGGTACTCCGGTCTCGAAGGTGCAACCTGCACGCAGCACGAGGAGGAATCCATCGGACTCGAAAGCGGACCAGACTACGACAGGGCGTTCGTCCCCGACCCGCGCGTCGAACAGTACATCGACTCTCTGCCGACCTGGCAGCAGGCAATCTGCCGCGAGGTCCGAGCTCTCGTGCACGCCGCCGACCCGGAGGTCACAGAGACAATCAAACGAACCAAGCTCCCCTACTTCGTGCTGCAGGGCAACATCTGCGCTCTGCTGGCGGCCAAGGACCACGTCAACGTGTTTCTCTACGACGGCGCGATCGTCCCTGATCCCGAGGGAATCATCACCGCTGGCCACGAGAACAAGACGGCGCGGACGATGGCCGTACGTCAACACGAACGAATCAACACGTCTGCACTCACCTCCATGTTCAAGGCCATCATCGCCAACAACCGGGCCGGCGGCTGGCGCAAGCTCAAATGAGCACCCGACGGCAGCTGGTCCTGTCCGCTGCTTGGCTGCACGGCGACCGACGCCCCGTACGGAACGAGCCGCTAGGGGAGCATCTGGACGTGGAATCCGGGCCAGGACTACGGCGAGTGCTCCAACGCCTTGCTCGACGATCCCGGGGCCGCCGGCAACGGCCGGCCGGCCGCCTACTCACTGCTCGCCCGAGCGGCTACGGTCGCGGGGTCCGCGACCATTACCGTAATCTCCACGCCCACGCCCACGCCC
>CAXMLR010000605.1:0-5590 GCA_964194275.1 uncultured Solirubrobacterales bacterium | reverse complement strand
GAACAGCGGGACCGATCACGACGCTGAGGCTGCCGAGTGCGATGAGGTCGAGATGCCACTGGCGCAAGCGGGGGATGGATTGGATCCCGAGCTTGCGGATCCCGTCGGCATCGTTGACAGCGAGAGCGTATGGCCAGCCGGTCAGCGCTCCGGTGGCCAGCTCGGTGAGTCCGGAAAGAATGAGCGTGTCGTTGGTTGTGCTAGGCAGGTGTTGCTTGATCATGACCATGCTCCTGGGTTTGCTGGGTGGGTGAGCACGCTGGAAGCGATTCGGCGAAGGCCAAGAGTTGGGCGTTGAACGCTTGCGGTCTTTCCAGCATGGCCATGTGGCCGCAGGCCTCGAGTACGACGGTTCGCGCGCGGGGGACCTCGCGTTGGAAGGCCTCGGTATCGGAGAGGGGGGTGATGCGATCGTGCTCGCCAGCGATCGAGAGGATCGAGCAGTTCACGTCCTCAGCCCCGGCTAGTGGGTTCGAGCGGCCGATCGCTCGGGCAGTCGGCAGCACGCCGGGCGCTCCTGCTCCGCCGACGATCAGGCCGGCACTGTCGGACGGTAGCGCTCCCGGGTCGAAGAGATAGGGCGCGAGGAAGAGGCGGCGCAATCGCGGTGTAGAGGCGATGAGCCGCTGCGCGGTGCCGGGTGCGCGGAGCCCGGCGGTCGCGATCTCGGCGGCGATCGCGGCGGTCTCACGTGGCCTCTGGGTAGTGAAGCGCAGTACTTCGTGTAGGCCGAGAAGGGCGCTGAATTGGAAGACGGCGCCGCCGACGGCCACGATCGCCTCGGCGAGTTCCGGATGACGGCTCGCGAACCGCAGGGCGATCGGACCGCCCATCGAGTGCCCGATTAGCACTGCCCGCTCAACCTTAAGGTCGTGGATCAGGGCGGCCGCTACATCGGCGAAACCATTGAGCGACACCGGGGCGGCTGGCGCCTCGGATTGCCCGAAGCCCGGCAGGTCGAGGGCGAGCACCCGGCCGTGCTTGGCCAGCGCGGGGATGGTCTCGAGCCAATGCTGCCAGCGACCACCCATCCCGTGCACGAGCATGAAGGCCCGTTCACCCGTGCCGGCGTCGAGGTAATGCACGCGCCGTCGCCCGATGAGCGCGTCTCGCTCGCATGTCGACCAGTCCCGCCCGCGCCAGCCCGGCATCGCCGGTCGCCCGTAGTCGCCGTTGGCAGCGATCCACGTGATCATGCCCGGCCTCCGTTCGGGGCCAGCAAACCCAAGGTCAGCACCTCGCGTGCAATCGCCAGCACCGATTCGAGCTCTCGCTCGCTGAGCCCCATGGTGCCGGGAAGAATGTGGGCGGCGATGATCCCGTCCCACGCCGCCCACAAGAAGACTGCTGCACCGCGAGGATCGACTTCGCGCACGATGCCCTCGTCGATTGCTTCGCGGAGCGCTCCCGCCATGCGATCGACCTCGCTGATGACTCGCTCGGACACCCGGGTGGCAGCGGCGGCGGCCGGTCCGCGGCTTGGCCCCCCCGGCGGGGGGAAGCGAAAAACGCGGAAGTGGCCGGGCTGATCGCGAGCAAAGCGGAGATATCCCTCGCTCAAGCCGAGAAGTCGCTCGACCGCGTTTGATCCCGACTCCCACCCCTCGTCGCAATAGCGACGGTCAAGCGCCAGCGCTCGATCGATCAATGCGGCATACACGCCCTCCTTGCCGCCAAAATGACCGTAAACCGACCCCGCTGCAACGTCGGCCTCCTCGGCGAGCTGCTCCACCGTCGTCGCCTGAAAGCCACGCTCGAGAAACAAGCTCTCGGCGGCATCGAGTATCGCCGTCGAGGTCCTCAGCTTTCGCCGGGCCTGGCGAGAGGCTGGGCTAGCACTGACCATTTTAGAATGATACTACAAAAGTAGAGTGCAACTACATTGGTTCTGGTATGCCAAACCCAATCCGAACGGTCGTGGGTTCGAGCCCAACCGCGGCATCCAAACCAGCCTCCGGACGCTCCGGCTTCGGCCGGGTCGCGGCCCCCTTCAGGTTCTGCCGGCGAGGGCTGGCTCCGCGGACTTCAAGGTGTCCGGCCTCCGCGGACGAGGTGCAGGAGCGCGAACACGATCACTAGGACGGGGGCCACGCTGACGGCGACCGTTGTGATGATTGGCCCGGTCGCGGCCTCCGCGGGCAGTTTGGTCATAGAGATCGCGATGCCCGCGATCGTCATGACCGCGCCGATCCCGAGAAACAGGTGCATCGAGTAGCGGCTTGGCTTCAAGAAGAAGGAGATGTAGAAGCCGAAGGTGTTGCCGATCACGGGCACGACGGTCGCCGGGATCAGTGTGGACATGGACAGTGGCGCGAGGTGATTGGGTACGTCGAGCATGGCGCGGCCAAGCTCTCGCAGCCCTAGCACCACCGCGATGCTCAAGGCCAGCGCGGCCAGCGCGGCCAGCGCGGTCGCTGCGAGCGCTGGCCAGGCGGCGGGGGCTTCGGACTCGGTCGTGGCATCGCCCCGCTGGCGTTTGGCGGGCGCTGATTTCGGTGGGAGCTGAAGCCTCAGCAGCCGTCCGAGCGAGCTCGCTATGGCCATCACGATGCGCTGGGGTGCGTTGGCGCCGCGGACGCTGTCACGGTGCTCGTGAAACAGCATCGAGAGGTAGAGCAGGCTTTTTGGATCCTGGGGACCCTTTAGCTTTCCCGTCGCGATCGCCAGGTGGACCCTCTGGATGTAGTCCTCGAAGCTCAGCGCCGGGCGAAACGTGGTCCGCACGCGGGCGACGGCCCCCGAGGTGTTGCGAAAGTGGTGCCGTTCGCCGGGCTTTACTTCGGCGGTCTGACCGGCGGTCAAGGTGTGCCAGGTGCCCGCTATCTGGACTTCGAAGGACCCCTCCATCACCTCGTAATGCTCGTGTTGGTGGGGGTGGATGTGAGGTGGTGGGGTGTCGCCGTCTGACACCAGGATCATGTCCATCTGGAAGCGATCACCGGTCCCGTCGGCTGGCTCGGTGATCACATACACCGTGCCGTCGGGGAAGTCCAGAGACCTGCCGTGCGGGCGAGCCTGTGGCGCTGAGTCTGCATGTACGCTCATCGTGCTCCAGTCAAAGAGCGGCAATCAAACGCCGCGGGTTCGATAAAGGGCACCTTCATTCGATATACTTTTACTATATCTAATGAACCAGATCAACCCTTCCAAGCTCACCTACCGCCAGCTCCAAGCCGAGGCGACCGGCGAGCGCATCCTGAACGCGGCCCGTCGCCTCTTTCGCGAGCGCGGTTATGCAGCCACGACGCTCGAGCTGGTCGCTGCCGAGGCCGGAGTCGCGCTGCCCACTGTGTACGCCCGCTTCAAATCAAAAGGAGGGCTACTGGAGGGCCTGCGTGTAGTCATGCGTCGCGAAGCGGAAGTCACCTCGCTTTACACCGACGCGGTGAATGAGCCCGACCCCGACCGAAAACTCGAGCTCTACGCACGCCAGGTACGCCAGCAGATGGAACGAAGCTACGACGTGATCGCGATCCACCGCGAAGCCTCACGCGCCGACCCCACAGCCGCCGCGGCGCACCGCCAGGTGCTCGACTCCCGAGCGCGCACGATCCACCGCTTCGCCCGCACCCTCAAAGACGGGCTCGCGCTGGGCGTCAGCGTCAAATGGGCAACAGACCTGTGCTGGGCACTCGCAAACGAAGAGCTCTACCGAGAACTCGTCGTCGAACGCGGCTGGTCACCAGACGCCTTCGAGCATTGGCTCTCACGCACCCTGCACCAACAGCTCCTCGAACCAGCACCGCCGCCAGATCCATAACCATCCGCAACGTCAGAAGTAGCCGCGCGCGGGCGCTGATCGCGTCGGACGGCAGCCGTGGTCAGTCGGGGTCGCGTGCGTACCCGTACGCTTGCATTCCCGCCCCCAGGACCTACGCGCCGCTGCTGCGTAACTGGATCCAGAGGTCTCGTTCGTTCCAAACTTGACCCCGGTCAGGCTCTCCTGTGACACGAGACCGAGCACCGGGTCGGGCCCGCGATAGGCCTCCCGTCGTCGCCGGCGGGGTAGCTGCCGACGGCGGTGTCCCCTCGGAGTTGGAACGCCGCGGGCTGGGTGAGGCGACAATGGGAGGATGGCGAGGACCGTCCCACCCCGCGACGAGGTCCCGCGGGGCCGTGCCTCCCGGCGCCGCGCCGAGATCGCCTGCGTGACGGGCATCGCGGTCAAGACCGTCTTCTCCCTCGCCGTCCTGCCTCTGGCGCCCTCGCTGCTCGGCACCGATCCCGTGCTCCTCGAAGCGCTGCGTGGCTCGACGTCGGCGATGGCGTCCGGCGGCGCGTTCGCCCGCGTGGGCGAGGCGTCGCTCGCGCTGGCCATTCTCGCTCCGCTCCCGACGCTGCTCTTCGTCACGCCGTTCTTCTGGTGGGCAGGGCGGTTGTGGGGTCCAAGGGCAGCGGCCAGGCTGGCCGGTGGCAACCCGAAAGCGGAGAAATGGGCGCAGCGCTCCGGTGCTCTCCTCGAGCGCTCCGGGGGTCTCGCGGTCGCGGTGGCCCCATACCTCCCGGTTCCGTCGGCGTTCATCTACGCCGCAGCGGGCTGGACAGGAATGAGCCTGCGCCGCTTCATGGTTTTCGATCTCCTCGGGATGCTCTCATGGATCTGTCTGATTGTTGGACTCGGGTACGCGGTCGGCCATCCCGCGGTCCAACTCGCCAAGGCCATCTCCCACTATGGATTGATCGTCACGATCGCGCTGGTGGCGATCGCAGTGGCGATCGCGGTGGTGCGCACGCGTAGTGCCCGGCCCGCGCGGCCGACCACACCGACGGAGCGGTAGCCGAGACCGCGGCTGAGTTCAGCGGCCGCGGCAAGCTCACGAGCTCAGCGCGAGCCGACCCAACCTCGGCGATGTGTGGGAAGGCTCGTCGCGCAAGGATCACACCGCGACCCTGCTGTCGAACCGCGGTGTGCTGGCCGCCGGGGGCGGCGAGCAGGATCACATGCCGGTCAGCCAGAAAATGGTTGTGATCAACCGTGGGTTGGTTGCGGGCTGGGTGGGTCGGTGATGCCGAGTTGGGTGTGTTCGGCGTGACCGATCGCTTCGCCCAGGAGCATTGCGATGTGCTGGTCGTGTAGCGCGTAGTGCACGTGCCTGCCGTTTCGGCGCCCGACGACGAGGCCGAGGTGGCGCAAAACCCGAAGTTGCTGGCTTACGGCGGACTGCTTCATCCCAGCGCCGTGGGCCAGCTCGCCGACCGCGCGGGGGCCGTCCCGGAGTTGCGCGAGGAGGCGTACTCGGCTCGCGGTGGCGAGTGCTTGCATGAGCTGGGCCACGCGCTCGGCTGTCTCGGCGCTGACATCCGACGTGGTGGGGGTCGAGCCGATTGCGTGGGTCATGGCGCAATGCTAGCGTGCGGGCCTGTTCATGTCTTCATCTATGCGAGATCGATCGGGGGCCGCGCGCGCCGTCGCCGTGTGCGCTTCGTGCGCGCGGGGCGCCCGCGCGTTCACGGGCCATTATCGGGATTTCTTGCTGGAGCCAGGGACGCTGTTCACGGCGGCTGCGGGCTTGTTGCTGGTCGCGGCGATAATGGTCGATCCGACGGGATCGGTGTCGAGTTCGGGGTCTCACAGTTGGTTGTATGTGGC
>CAXMLR010000604.1:0-19745 GCA_964194275.1 uncultured Solirubrobacterales bacterium | reverse complement strand
AGTCAGTACTGATCACCGGGGCAGCGGGCTTCATCGGTTCACATCTCACCGAACGGTGTCTGGACCTCGGCTGGCGCGTCCTCGCAGTCGACGCATTCACCGACTACTACGACGAGTCGCTCAAGCGGCAAAACGTAGCCCACCTCGTTGCGCACCCAGCATGTACGTTGATCGAAGGCGACCTGCTCCAACTCGACTTGGCCGAGCTGCTGCGCGAGGCGACGACCGTCTTCCATCTCGCCGCGCAACCCGGAGTGCGCAGCAGCTGGGAGGAGTTCGATCGATACAGCCGGATGAACGTGGCCGCTACCCAGCGACTGCTTCAGCTCGCGAGCGAGAAGCCGGTCGAAAGGATCGTGATTGCATCCTCGTCGTCGATCTACGGCGACGCCGAACGGATGCCAACACCCGAGGACGTCGCTCCTGCGCCCGTCTCTCCGTACGGCTTGACCAAGGTGGCCACCGAGCATCTCGCTCAGGTGTACTGGCGTAGCTTCGCGGTTCCCACCGTGTGTCTTCGTTACTTCACCGTCTATGGTCCGCGGCAGCGACCCGACATGGCGTTCAACCGGCTCATCTCGCGAGCGTTGGCAGGGGAGCCGTTCGACGTGTTCGGCGACGGTGAGCAGACGAGGGACTTCACGTTCGTGACCGACGCTGTCGCGGGCACGATCGCTGCCGCGGTATGTGGACGTCCGGGGACTGTTTACAACATCGGCGGTGGCTCACGGCGGTCGATGAATGCCGTTCTGGAGCTGCTCGAGCCGCTGGTCGGACACCGCGTCGAGCGCGTCTATCGCGAAAGGCAGGCAGGAGACGCCCGCGACACCGCGGCAGATATCAGCCGAGCCCGCCGCGAGCTCGGATATAAACCCTCCGTCGAGCTCGCGGGCGGGCTCAGCGAGCAGGTTCGGTGGCAGCGCGCTCTGGCGCGCTCTGCGCAGGCGCTTCGATGATCCTCGACAAGGCGGACACGGCGTTTGCCATGGCCCCGGGCCATGAGGTGGTCATGGCCAGCGTCCAGGAGCTCGTCGACAGGCGACTCACGGGAATCTCCGCCGCCACCGTGCTCGACGCCGGGTGCGGTGCGCGCAGGTATTTCGACCTGCCGGCGGACGCGCGTCGTATCGGTCTCGATCGGGACGCCGAGGCGCTGGCTCGCAATTCGGCCCTGGACGAGCGCATCGTCGGCGATATCGAAACGTTTCCGCTCTCGCCAGAGCAGTTCGATCTGATCGTCTGCTGGGACGTCCTCGAGCACGTCCCACATCCGGGCAAGGCACTCGAGAACCTCGTTCGCGGGCTTGGTCGAGGCGGGCTGCTCGTGATCGGTGGTCCCAACGCGCTCTCACTCAAAGGCCTCGTGACGTGGATGACGCCCTTTTGGTTTCACCGGCTCTTGTGGGCGATCTGCCGCAAGCTGCTTCCGGGCGCATACGAGCTGCCGATGAAGACCTACCGCCGCCCGGGGGCCATTCCGGGACGGATCACCGCGTGGACCCGCGAGCACCGGCTCTCGGCGGATTACCTGGTCGCCTACGAGAGTTGGATGCAGGTCGCCATGCGACGGCAGCTGCGCCTCAGCGACGAATTCTGGGCTCGCATCAGGGCGGGTGTACGGAGGCTGACCTTCGGCTTCGTGGATCCCGGGGCGACCGATGTCGTGCTCGTGTTCACGAAGGGGTGACGTGGGCCTGAGATTGGCAGCCCGGCCACGCGTCGACGTGCTCTTCTACACGCCGTTTATCGGGCACATCCTGGGTGACGGCGATTCATCACCGCCCGGCGGAGCCGAGACCCAGATCCTGATGCTTTCCAAGTCACTCGTCGAACGTGGCGCGTGCGTCGCGATCGTCGCGTACGGGCGCCCGGACGAGCTGCCAACCTGGCTTGACGGCGTCCGGATCGTGCCGCGACCGCCCTGCCCGCCGAACAAGCGGCTGGCGGGCAAGCTGCTGGAGATCTACCGTCTGTGGCGGTCGGTCTGGCTGCACCCGTCGCACACGGTCGTCTACCGCGGCACCGGGCCCGAGCTCGGCTTGATCGCGCTTTTCACGTGGATCACCAGGCGCCGACTGGTCTTCTCAGCCGCCAATGCCGCCGATTTCGAACCCCGCCGGCTACTGCAGCGCCGGTCGCACCTCCGCTTATATCGGCTGGGCGTTCGCGGGTCCGATGAGATCGTCGTGCAGACCGAAGACCAGGTCGAGCTATGCCAGAGGGCGTTCGACCGAAGGTCGAGGCTCATCAAGAGCTTGGCGGCCCTGGCCGACCCTCAGTGCGGGCCACCGGAGGCGTTCTTGTGGGTCGGTCGGCTGGTCTCCTACAAGCGGCCGCTGGCCTACGTGGCGCTCGCCCGGGCCGTCCCGGAGGCAAGGTTCTGGATGGTCGGCGTGCCAGCCGACGGGGATGACCTGGAGACACCGCTCGCCGAGGTGAAAGCCGCGGCCAGCGATGTCCCTAACCTTGAGTTCTTGGCGCCGCGCACGCATGAGGAGATCGGCTTGTTGATGGCGCGCGCCGTCGCATCCGTCAACACCGCCGATTTCGAGGGTATGCCCAACACGCTGCTCGAGGGGTGGTGTCGCGGGGTTCCGGCGCTCGTCCTCAACTACGACCCGGGTGGCGTGGTGGCCAGCCGCGGGCTGGGCGCATTTGCTGGCGGCTCCCCCGATCGGCTCGTCGCGCTTGCCCGCGCGCAGTGGCAGTCACGGGAGGACCGTGCCGATCTCCAGTCTCGTTGCCGAGACTACGTCGCCGAGCAGCACTCGATCGACCGTGTCGCCGCGCAGTGGCTCGGAGTCCTGGCCATCACACCACGAGCGATGCCACCGGACACGGCAAGCTCCAGCACCGAGCTGCGATGTGTGGCATAGCGGGGCTGCGATGTGTGGCATAGCGGGGCAGGTTGACTTCGCCGGCAGCGTCGCTCCGGCCGTGATCGCCAACATGTGCGCCGCCATGGAGTACCGCGGCCCGGACTCTCGTGGGATCTGGTGTCAGGGCCCGGTGGGGCTCGGGATCCAGCGGCTGGCGATCATCGACGTCGCCCACGGCGATCAGCCTATCTTCAACGAAGATCGCACGGTGGCCGTCGTACTAAACGGGGAGATCTACAACTTCCCGGAGCTACGCGCGGAGATGATCAAGCGCGGCCACACGTTCCGGACCCATTCCGATACCGAGGTGCTGGTGCACCTTTACGAGGATCACGGCGAGCGACTGGTGGACCACCTCCGGGGGATGTTCGCCTTTGCGCTCTGGGACGGTGAACGCCAGCGACTCCTGCTCGGGCGCGACCGCGTTGGCAAGAAGCCGCTCTTCATCGCCCGGCGGGGCTCGAAGCTCTCATTCGCCTCCGAACTGGTCGCACTGCTTCAGGATCCCGAGCTCGAGCGGGTTCCCGATGTGAGAGCGATCGCCAGCTACCTCACCTACCAGTACGTTCCTCATCCGATGGGCGCGTTCGTCGGCATCGAGAAGCTCCCGCCGGCGTCGACGCTGATGTTCACGGCCACCGGCGCGCGCCAGCATCGCTATTGGCATCTGGACTATTCGGCACCCGAGCCTCGGGGGACCCGCGCCGAGCTCGAGGAAGAGTTGCGGGAGTTGCTCTGGAGCGCCACCCGGGTCCGGCTCATGAGCGAGGTTCCACTGGGCGCCTTCCTCTCGGGTGGAGTTGACTCGAGCGCGGTCGTGGCTGCGATGGCAGACCAGATGAGCGAGCCGGTCAAGACGTTCTCGATCGGGTTCCCCGACGCCGATTTCGACGAGCTTCGCTATGCCCGGCTAGTCGCCGAGCGCTTCTCGACCGACCATCGGGAGTTCATCGTCGAGCCGCATGCGCTGGAGATCATGCCGAAGCTGGCCAGGCACTACGGCGAGCCATTTGCCGATCCGTCCGCCGTTCCCAGCTTTTACCTCGCCGAGCTGACCTCACGCCATGTGACTGTGGCGCTCAATGGCGATGGGGGCGACGAGAGCTTCGCCGGATATGGCCGCTACATCTCGAACGACCTCGTCGCTCGCCTCGACTGGCTGCCCGAGCCGATGCGGCGAGTGGCTCCGTATCTGGTGAAGCCATTCGGCGAAGGGAGACGCGAGGACCACTTTCGCGCGCGATTGCAGCGCCTCGCCCGCGGGCTCGCGATGGCGCCCCACGAGCGATACACGCACTGGATGTCGGCATTTCCGAGCTTCATGCGCGCGGACGCGATGCAGCCCGAGTTCCTGGCCGCGGCCGACGGCTGGTGCCCCGAGGACGTGCTAGCCGAGCCGTGGGGGAACTCGACCGCGAGCTCGAGGATCGACCGGATGCTGGACACTGACGTCAACACCTACCTACCGGCCAACCTGCTGGTGAAGATGGACATCGCCACGATGGCCTACTCCGTGGAGGCTCGCTCGCCGTTCCTCGACCAGCGCCTGATGGAGTTCAGTGCTGCGCTGTCTCCACGGCTGAAGGCGCGCGGTACGACGGGCAAGGTGCTGCTCAAGTCCGCGCTGCGCTCGGTGCTCCCAGACGAGATTCTCGACCGCCCCAAGATGGGCTTCGGGGTTCCACTCGACAG
Organism: uncultured Solirubrobacterales bacterium; assembly: GCA_964194275.1. Classification (GTDB taxonomy): domain Bacteria; phylum Actinomycetota; class Thermoleophilia; order Solirubrobacterales; family Solirubrobacteraceae; genus Palsa-465. The sequence continues at coordinate 15,174 of CAXMLR010000604.1, read as the reverse complement.
ATGGTTTCGAGAGGAGCTCCGCGACCTTCCCGCAGAGATGCTGATGGGCTCGGACGCGCGTGTCCACGCCTACGTCAAGCCGGACGCGATCCAACGGATGATCGCCCAACATCAATCGCGCGCCGCTGACCACTCGCTCAGGTTATGGGTGCTCCTGCAGCTGGAGCTCTGGCATCGCGAAGTTGTGGAAGCTCGCCGCCTCGCGGCGCACTGAGTGGAAAATAGCGTTGGGGCTGCAACCGTGCGCTAGAGGCGGCCTCCAGGATCTCGTTCGCTCAGCGCAACTCGAGCACTTCCTTGCGCAACGCCTTGATCTCCTTACGGTCCTCACTGGTGGGCAGATCCGGTCTGAGGACCCCATCGGCGTCCACCTGCCGCACCCGCTTGCGCAACGTCTCCGCCGGCAACCTGACCCATGCGACATCAGCGATCGGCCGGACTCCAACACGAGGCGAACGCCCCGCGCCCACAGCTCCTCGGGGTACTTCCGTGGTCGTGGCATTCCTGGAGACGCATCACCACCTCCACGATCGGGATGCGCCCCCATTCGCCGTGGACGGCGAGTCTCCGGGCTAACGATCTGGTTGGACCCACTAGCCCCAGGCTTAGACCGTCGAGCACGATCGCAGTCTGTCTATGATGCCCTTCTTGTCTCGGAGACTTTCGCCCTCCGTCCGGGGCGGCATGCCGCTCGCAAAGCGCGCGCGTGAGGATGCGCGGCTGCTGCGCACGTATCTGCGACGAGGTGGCTCAGCGGGCGATTTCGAGTGGGTCTTTCGCGACCTGGCGCAGTTCGGGGAGGTGCTGCGACGCTGGGACAGCAAACCAGTCTCACAAGCCCGTGTCTTCGAGATAGGCTTCGGCGCACGGCCATACCGCCTTCGCGCGATGCAAGCTGCAGGCGCAGATGTGTACGGGGCGGATGCCGAGGTGCCGCTGCTCACCGGACGGCTGAGCGAATATCGCGCGATCCGGCGCCAGAACGGCTGGGAACGACTGCTGAAGACCTTCGTGCGACGCCTACTGTTTGACCGGCGTGAGCAAGAGGGCTTTCGGCTTGCACTCGAGTTGCACGGACTGACGGGCTGTCCGCTTGACCCGGGGCGGCTCCTGATCGGCGACGCAGCCGACGTCGAGCCACCCGGACCGTTCGACCTCATCTACTCGATCAGAGTGTTCGAGCACATCGAAAGGTCATCCCTCGAACGACTCATCCCGCGTATGGCGAGCTGGCTTCGCCCCAGCGGTCTCGCGTTGATCCTCCCGGACGTGTTCACCGGGCTGCACGGCGCCCATTTGTTGGAATGGGAGGAGGACACGTTCGACCTGCCAGCCAAGCGCCGGGCCGAGCCGTGGGAGCATCTGCGGAAGCGTCGATACGCAGCGAACACGACTCTGAACGAGATGACACGGGACGAGTACAAGGAACTGTTCGTCGAGCACTTCGACATCTTGGAGATCATCGACCCGCCACGTGGACGGCAAGCCGAGTTTCTTACTCCGGCGGTCCGCGCGGAACTTGCCGCCTACTCGGACGAGGACCTGCTCGACGCGAACCCACTGTTCGTGCTCCGACCGCACGCTAAGGGCTCGTAGATGTAAGGTTTTGGCCCGCCGGGGCTTGAGGGTGAGCCTCGAAGATCAGTCTGACCCCGCGCCTCGCGCCCTCAGCTCGATGCTCCACATCAGTGCCCTCCTGACCCGCTCTGGGAGCGGAAGGTCGGGGATCAGCTCGACGTCCTCGCTCCCAAACGGCGGCCGCCACACGAGCACCGCCATCGCCGTCACCGCGGCGGCCGGCACCCCCACCGCAGTTCCCCACGGCGTGCCGAGCAGGAGCAACGGAAGCAGTCCCGCGGCCAGTGGCGCAGCCCACCAGAGCTCAAGCCGGCCTTTGACCGCCAACGTGCGACAGGCATACCGGTAGAAGGCCGCGAACATGAACACGAGCGCCATGGCCGTTGCGATCGCCGGAGCGATGATGCCCATGTGAAAGACCGCGAGCATGATCAGGTCGGCCAAGACGTTGAGGAGAGCGGCAACGATGTTTATCGAGGCGATCACGCGTGTGCGCTCGTGGAGAGTCATGAGCGGCGAGACCGTGTACGTCGCACCCAACGCCGCCGCGCCGATCCCGAGAATCACCAACGGGGTGCCGGCGCCGGCAAATCGCTGGCCGAGGACGAGCGGCACCAGGAGCGGGATGACTGGGAGCACCACTCCGGCCAGCGTCGCGATCGCCAAGACAGCCGCGCCTACACCGCTTCGCACGTAGCGCACGATTACGTCCTGCCGTCCACGGATGTCGAGCGATACGAGCAGCGGTATCAGCACGGCAGTAACGGCGGAAGCCGTAAACGCGATGACGTTGAATGCTTGATAGGCGACCCCATATACCCCCACGTCGGAGGCGCTCCGGAAGATGCGCAGCATGACGAGGTCAACCGCGCCAAACGCGTATTGGCTAAGGGTGAAGCCGATCATGGGAAGGGAGAGGCGCAGCACCCGCCGCACCATGTCCCGCTCGATGACCGCTGGCGCGAGCGCCGTCTTCCAGAGCAGCGGCGCCAGCGCCACCGTCAAGGCAAGAGAGCTAGCCAATGACAGGCTCAGGATGCTCAGCGGCGTAGCATGGGCCCCGGTCATAAGGACGACGAGCAGCGCGCCGATGAAGCCTGCCTGCGCGAGCACCTGCCCGACAGCGCTGGCCTTCATCCTGCCGCTCGTCTCGAGCAGGCAAACGCAGTGATCGACGGCAAACAGCGCCAGCCCATAGCCGAGCGCTGTCGAGACCAGCAGCCAACTGACCCCGCTCGGCATCGCGCCGGCCGCCTCCAGCGCGAGGACGACCACGACAGCAAACGCGGCCGGCGGCAGCGCAACGATCAACCGGCTCCACGTCACGCGGTTCATCGTCCCTCGGAGCTCGAGATCCTCGCGTCCATAGCGCCGGACGGCCATCGTCGTCCACGTCCCGCTGACCGCGAACACCAGATCTGCGACGATCGTCACGAGGGCGAGGAGGCCGTATCCCGCCGGACCGAGGAGCCTGGTCGTCATCAGCACCGATGCCACCGACAGCAGCGCCAGCACGATCCGCCCTGCGGCGGCGGTGCTGAGATCCTGGCGGATGCTGCCGACGCCCCGGACGAGTCGCATCGGACGCGCGGGACGGGCGTGGCCCTCGCGCGAGGGGCTCGTCTCCGGCGGCGCTTCGCTGTCGGTCGCTTGGCGCTCGGCCATCACCGCGCCTTACCCGCGTTGCCTACGCGGAAGCCCGGAGCTGAGCGGCGGGGGTGAGGCTGTCTGCGTACCAGTGGCGCAAGTCCCTGTCCAGCAGCTCAGCCAGCGCGTCGATCTGCGAGGCAAGCTCCACGGCCAACGATGCTCTCAGCTCGGGGTCGATCGGCGGCCGTGGCTCCACCGACGTGTTGATCCGGGTGAGGCCGTCGACGGCGAATCTCAACAGCGCGCTTCGCACGGCGTGTACGTGAATGGCCTTTGTGCCCAACCGGCGGATGGAGGAGTGCTCGTCGAGCATGACTTCGCGCAGCCGCCTGGGCCACCGGTAGCGAGCGCGCTTGTTCGAGTTCACGGGACGAAACACGGGCGCGAATCCCGGGTCGACCTCGAGGAACTCGAGGACGCGGCGATATTCGGTGCCTGAATCGTCAATCAAATCATCGAACAGGATTACGTGAACCCGTTGGCGTCCGAACAGATCGATGTAGCGCTGGATCTGTTCAGCAAAGGAGACAACCTCGCGGTAGAAGAGTCGCCAGTCAGATCCATGCGGCGGTGTGATCCCGCGCGCCCGCCGAGCGCCCTCGGCGGCGAGGGCCTCGCGGAGGTCGGCCAGATCCTCCATTCCGTCGTAGATCAGCTGACTATGCAGCGACGGCACCATCTCCAATGGATTCCGCAGCATGACGATGATCCGGGCGGATGGATTGAACGTGTGGATCTCGCGCGCTGCGCGCCGTGACAGGAGGTACCAGACCGATGCCTCTCCGCGCCGCACCGCAGCCTCTCCTGGCGCGAAGGAACCGAAGTACTCCTCGGCGCTAGGCTGCAGCCAGAAGGCCCCCAGGTCAGCGCCGAAGAAGTGCTGCTCCTTCGGCGCCATGTAGATCTGTGGATGCTGCTCGAGCCACGCGTGCAATGACGTCGTGCCGCACTTTGGCGCTCCCACGATGAAGAAGTCGGGTCCGAGCCGGTCAGACACAGATTTTGCCTACCCGCCGGCGGTGGGAACGGCGGCCACGCCGCTCCGTCGGCGAGCGTCTGCACTCGCGGCAAGGCCCGCCGCAAGCATCAGCAGCGCGACGCTCGGGCCGTGAAGCCATACGGTGTTGACCGACATGACGAGCGCGAGACCCACGACACCCGCCGCAACCGCAGCGGCGAGATGGTCGCGGCTCGCTCGCGCCGCGCGGGCGGACGCAATCAGGGTCGAGAGCAGGAGCCCGAGCAGAGCGACGACGCCGACGACGCCCTGTTCGAACAGCGTGGTCACATACTGGCTGTGAAGCGAATTCGTGATCAGCTCAGGTGCCGCTGCCACATCGCTTGGCACCGACGCCGTGGCAATCGATGGCGCTTCGAGCGTTCCGGTCCCCCGGCCGAACAGGAGATGGTGCACGCTCGCGGTGGCGATCGGCAGGGCGGTGCCCCAATAGCCGACCCGCGCCGTCAGGGTTCCGGGTCGGGCGATGGCCTCCTGAAACGTCGGATTCCGCTCGAGGGTCGGGAGCGCCACCATGGTCACGGCCGCAATGATTGCCACGTAGCACGCGACGGGGAGGGGCCGAAGCAGCGGGGATCGGATCAGCCACAGAAACACGATGACGCCGGCGGCCGTGCCGATCAACCCCGCCCGGGTGAACGTCAACACTTGCGCGGCCACGCACAGGCACAGACAGCCGCTTGCGATCACCCTGCCTGCTCCGCGCAGCTTGAGAACCCAGGCAAAGCCGAACGGGATGACAAAGCACATCACGGCTGACGCCCCCGGGGGGCTTCCGAAGACTCCGCCCGGACGGAAGATTGCCGAGCCCGTCGGATTCCACGCGTAGCGGTTCGGATCGACGAACAGGGGGCCTCCGTGAATCGCCTCGAGCAGGAGCGTCACCGCTCCCGCCGTGCCGGCCAGCAGTAGGATCGCAGCGATCAGATTGATCCGATGCGCTGGAAGGGCACGGGCGCCGAGGAAGAACCCAAGTGCGACCACCTGGTTCGCGACGATCCTCCACACGCCGGGCTGGTCGTACTGAAACAGCCAGCCGAGGACGATGATCGCGACGAGCGCGGCAAGCCAGTAGTCGATCGGGGTCGCTCGGAAGCGCCGGATCGAGATGAGTCCCGCGGCTGCAGCGAGCGAGGCGTACCGAAATACGCTCCCGCTGAGAGGAGCGATGGGCAACCAGTATGGGATCGTCAAGACAGCGATGACTCCCAACGCGAGGCCCCCGTAGGAACGAGTAAGGAGCCACACCACGGGGGGCACGAGTGCTACGGCGGCGAGCTCCGCCGGCTTGCCGTGTGTGACCGCGAACAAGCCGGCAAGCCCGACGAGGCAGCCGAGGAGAACGACCGAGAACCAGCCCCGGTCAGCGCCGACCCGGGGCACTCTAGGACCGTGCCAACTGCCCGAGGCTGGGATGGACGACGTGCTCGATGATCAGCCGGGCGACCATCATCCCCGCCTCGACGCAGCCCCGGGTCTTTCATGCTCGCTGCTCAGGGGCTCCAACACATCGTCTGCGGGAGCCGCGCTGTACTCGCCAGAGCCATAGTCATGGCCATACCCATAGCCATAGCCTTCCTTGCCGGCCTTAATCCCGTTTGCGATCACTCCCAGCAACGGTGCATCCAGGCTCTCGAGGCGCTGACGCAGGAACGCTGCTGCATCGCGTCGGTTGGTGCCAAGGCGGCTCACAATCACAACGCCGTCAACTCGTCGCAACAGCGGGATCGCGTCGGACACGACCGACAATGGTGGCGTGTCGACCACGACTAGCTCGTAGCGCCCCGCGGCCCAAGCGAGGAGCGTGGCCATCGCCTGACTCTCGATCAGCTCGACCGGATTCGGAGGCGGATGGCCAGCCACGAGTACGTCAAGGAAGGCGTCGGCCTGCCTGCCGTTTACTGCGCTCACGATCGGCACTTGGGTGATCGCGTCGTAGCGCTGGGCGCTGCCCACCAGAACTTCCGAGAGGCCCGGAGCCGCGCGGAGGCCGTAGGTCTTGGCAAGGTTGGGACGCCGCATGTCGGCCTCGATCAAGAGCGTCTTGGTCCCGGTCTCCTGGGCGGCTTGCGCGAGGTTACGCGCGATCGTCGTCTTCCCGTCGCCTGGGGAGGCGGACGCGACCACCAGCGACCTGATCTCGCGGTCCACGTTGAAGTAGCGCAGGTAGGCGTGCAACAGCTTGAACACCTCGTTGTGCTCGCGGTTGCTGTTGCCAGACATCGGCGAGTGGGCGAAGGTCTTATTACGGGGAACGGCCGAAAGCAGGGGTAGCTGGTAGGTCGCCTCTAGATCCTCCACGGTCTTCATCCTTCGGTCGACGCGCTCGATCACGAACACGACGGCGATGCAGAGAATCAGTCCGAGAACAAACCCGAGCACAGTGTTGCGAACAACCTTCGGCGAGGACGGGCCGGCGGGCGGCTTTGCGGATCCGACCACGCGGGCTCCGCCGTTCTGGAGACTGCGCAGGATGCGAAGCGACTCGGCGCGATCGAGCAGAGCCTGGCCGCTCGTCCCGGCAAGCTGCTGCCGCGAGAGCGACGCAATCTGGCGCTCGACCAGCAACAGCCCCTTTAGAACTTGCTGCTGTTGCTGCTGGCGCTGGGCGGCGATGAACTGCGCCACGTAGTTGTTGGCGATCGCGGCGGCGAGCGTAGGGCTGAGGTTGGTAGCCGAGACCGTCGCAACGTTGGTCTGTCCCTCCTGCGCCACGCTGATCGCTTGCGACACATCGGCCGCCGTCAGGCCGTGACCGACCGTGCGCGCGGTGGCACCCGCGAGGCCTGATTGCCCGCTCAACAGCTGGACGTTGGTCGCCATGACCGTTGGATCCTGGCTGCCTGGACTACTCCCGGCCTGAAGGCCGGAGGCTTGCGAGTTGACGCCCGACTGCTCGAACAGAATCGACGCGGTCGCCGTGTACTTCTTTGGCTGCGAGCGGGACAGCCCGTAGCTCAGGCCGGCGCCGAGGAGAGCGATTAGGAGGATCAGCCACCAGCGCCGGCGCAGGATCGTGAGCGCCCGATCAAGCTCGACGTGCTCCGATAGCGCAGTCTTTACCGTGCTTTGCATACCGCTCGAGATGCGGCGAGCGCGGTTAGCACGCCCCCCTCCCTCCGATTATGGCTGGCAGCGTCCGCAGCATCAGCCGGACATCTTCCCACAGCGACCAGTTCATCACATACAAGTAGTCGAGCTTGACCATCTCTTCGAACGGGATCCTGGTTCGGCCGAGCACCTGCCAGTAGCCCGTGATGCCAGGCGTCAGATCCAGACGGCGGCGAGCCCAGTCCTGCACATGGTCGTCCTCCGCCGGGATCAGCGGTCGCGGGCCGACCATACTCATCTCTCCGCGCAAGACATTCCACAACTGCGGGAGCTCGTCGAAGCTGATTCGTCGCAGCCGTCGGCCGATGCGGGTGATCCGGGGGTCATGCGCGAGGTGGAGCCAGTTTGGATCCGTGCTGAGAGCGAGCAGCTCGGCTCGCTGCAGCTCCGCATCGGCCACCATGGTGCGGAGCTTCAGCAGGCCGAATCGTCGTCCATCTTTGCCGACGCGCTCCTGAGTGAACAGCACCGGTCCACGCGAGTCGAGCTTGATCGCGATCGCCAGCACCAGTAGGACCGGGGCGAACAGCACGAGTAGAACGGATGCGACCATCAGATCCATCGCCCGCTTGACTACCCGCGACGAGCGCGGCAGCCACGGCGGATTGACCCCGAGGACCGCAAGACCCTCGACGTCGTCCATTGCCAGCCCGGTCCCAAGCACGTTGGAGAGCCGCGGCAGTATCGAAACCTTTAGGGCGAGCGTGCGACACCGGAGCAACAGCGACTCGAGCTGCCATTCGTCGGGCTCTTCGCCGGCGAGCACAACCCGGCTGACGCCAAGGCTCGTCACGAGCTCCTCGAGCTCCTCCAGCGTTCCCAGAATCGGCAGGTCGCTGGGCTCGAGCACTGCGTCCCGGTCGAGCGTGAGGATCCCGATCACATCGACGCGGTATTCGGGATGGGCGCCCAGCTTCCGCACCAGTGTGCGGGCGACGTCGCCATCACCGACGAGGAGCGCCCGCTCGGCTCCGATCAGCCGACCGGCCGCTTGGCGGACGCCGAATCGCACGCTCACCGCCGCGACGGCGGCCGTGATCGCGAAGGCGAGCACGCCGTGGAAGTCAACGCCATGCATCGGCGTATGGCGCGCGTACAGCCACAGCAATCCCGTGCCGATCGCGACGGCATGGAACAACCACGGCAGATCATCGACCGTCGAGTGGCTGATCCGCTTCACGTCCCGGTCGTAGAGGCCGTAGAGCTTGAACAGCACGATCACGAGCGGAATTTCGGGCAGGCCCCACAACAATGTCGCCGGGATGGCGTTAACCGGGCTTGAGACCAAGACGGCGGCCACCAAGGCGAGCAAGATCGCACCGGCGTCGCCGATCCCCAGGAGCCTGCGCAGCGCGGTGTCCCGGTCGAGTCGCGCCGCGCGGGCCTTTGGACGCAGCTCTTCGCGCGCTTCTGCGCGCCGCGGACTCGAGGCGATCAGAGCGTCACCTCTGAGACAGGCTCGAATTCATCGAGCGTAATGTTCGCTCCACCACGCTGGAGAGAGGCTTCGGCGGCCTCAGCGAGGCGCACGACGCTGAGCGCCAGCGGCAGATGCGAGGCGATGGACTCACCCCGGGTTGCCCGTACGAAGTCTCCGAGCTGCACTGCCAGCGGCTCATCGTTCGAGAGCTGCGGCGAGATGACGTTCCCGGTCCGATACGAGAGGTGCCACTCCCCGAACGTGTCGGGGTCCTTGTATTCGACGCCGCGGTCGTAGATCTTGACCGCCTCAGGGCCACCGTCTTCGTAGACGACCATCCGCTTGGAACCGACGAGCACGGTACGCCTCAGCTTGCTCGGCGCCAGCCAGCTCAACTCTACGTTGGCGATCAAGCCGGACGGGAACTCCAGCGTGACGAACGCGACGTCGGCGATGCCGCGGACGATCGAGTCGCGTCCCGTCGCTCGGAGCCGGCTCGGATATTCCCCCAGCCAGTAGAGCAGGATCGAGAAGTCGTGTGGGCCGAGATCCCAGATCACGCTGACGTCGCGCTGGTGCACGCCCAGGTTCACCCGACTCGACGAGATGAAATAGAGCTCTCCGAGCTCGCCACCGTCGATCAGCTCCCGGACGGCACGAACGGGCGGACTGCAGAGAAACGTGTGACCGCACATCAGCACCAGGCCGTGGTCGCTGGCGAGCGCGATCAGAGCTGCGGCGCGCTCGCTGGAGGCCGCGAGCGGCTTCTCGACGAAGGCATGCTTGCCGGCTCGCAGACAGCGACTTGCCAGCTCGTAGTGGGTGTCGACAGGGGTAGCTAGCACTACGCCGTCGAGCCCGGGATCGTCGAGGACCTGCTCAAGCTCGGTCGTCATCTGCATGCTCGGATGCCGACGCGCGAAGTGCTCGAGGCGGCCCGGATCGAGATCGCAGAGCCACCGCACGTCTACATCGGTGCGCTCGATCAGAACGCGAACCAAGTTGGGGCCCCAATAACCGAGCCCTACGACCGCCACGGTGGGTCGCGTGAAAGAACGCGTTGCGCCGTTCGTGGAACGGTCGCTCCCGTTCATCTGACACCCCCTCTCATCGGTCGCCGACCTGGTACCCCTTCTGGCACGCTACCAGGAACCGGTCTCACACGCGAGCACGGTGGTGTCGTCCTACTCGCGGGCCGTCGCTCTGGGGCGTCAATAGCGCCACACGAGGCTGGTGTCGGTGGCCGTACGGGCGCGCAGCGTCCCGTGTGCAGGCAACGGCAGGAACGCGTCGAGGACCCCATCGGCGCCCGTCGTGCGGCTGACCAGAGGGCGCCATCGTCCCCGTACGCGCTGCTCCACAACCACCGCCGTGTGGGGCAGCGGGGTGCGCGCCCACGCTTCGCGGGCGCCGGAACGACTGGCCTCGACTACGAACGGGAAGCGAAACGCCGTCGCTGCCGGCTTCGGCGCCCCCCATCCGGTATAGAGGCCGGCGCAGAACTGGGCGCACGCGGCGCCCGGGCCGAAGTGGTCCCGGATGTTGAACCAGAACACCGTGTCGACTCCCTGACGCCAGTACGACCACATCGCCTGCTCGAGCTCGCGCGCTTGGGTCGTGGGCGAGCGATCCTGGGGAACCAGGTGCCAGCTTGTCTCGGTCATCCACAGCCGCTTGGGACCGGCCGGAAGCACATGCCCGCTGCGCTCCGCCGCGCGCAGTGGCGCCAGCAGCCGGCCGAGATCTGGAAGCGCCACGTCGTCGGGGTACGCGGCATGGATGAACGGCGTCGCAAGCGAGTACAGATGTTGCGCAAGGACGTCGAACTTGGCCGGGCTCGGGCACGGAAGCGGCCTGAGCGCGGCGTTCAGGCACAGCAGCGCGCGCACGAAGGCCACCGGGGGGACCCGGTAGCCGCCGGGGGCGTCGCCGTACGGTGCGGTGCCACCGCTGATCACCGTGTTGGCCGGATCGACCGCCTTGACGCCCTGATAGGCGGCATTCAGAAGCCCCCGGTAAATGTTTGCGCTCGCGGCGACAAAAGAACCGCGTCCGACCCTGACCCACTGAGGCGCCAGGTAGAGCGAGAGGTTGGGTTCGTTCCACACCTCCCAATTGCCCACGCGTGGAAGGCCGTTGAAGCTGCCCGAGTAGCGCCGAGCTGTCGCCAGCGCGAACTGGCCGAGAGCGCGCGCGCTGGGACGCCATGAGCCGGGGGCTGCGCCACGAGGCGGGTGGGCGCCCTCTGCCCAGCGTGGTGCGTCGATGAACGTGAGCATTACCTGCATCCCCCTCCCCGTGACCGCACGCACCGCCCCGTCGATCGCGCCGAACTGGTATCCGGTCCAGCCGGGATCGGAGGCGCTCGCCGCGGAGGGCGGGCTGGAGCGCGCGACCGACCTCCAGTCGAGGTCGATGCGGATGATCCCGGCGCCCTCCGCGGCCGCTCGCCCAAGCCAGGCGTCGCGCGCTGCCCCCCCTTGCTGGAGGAAGACGAAGTCATCCACGAACCCGGTCCTCAGGCCGTGGGCGTCGGTCGACGCCGCGAGCAGGCCGGACGCAATCATCGCGAGGGCGGACAGCGCCCCCACGCGAAACCGCTGGATCACGCCGTGCGGCCCCCGCGGATCGCGAGCAGGAACGCCGACGCGGAGATCGCCACGAGCACGATGGGCAGCAGCATCCCCATGCCGTGTGAGCCCCCGCCCCCGACCAAGCGGCCGAGGCTCGAGGTAAGGGTTGACCCATGATTCTCGGCGCCCACGCCGCTGGACGCGTTCGTCGCCCCCGCCGGCGGCCGGCCGGCGCTCGTCGACCCCAGCTTTGGAGTGAATCCTCTGATCGCCGTCCGTCCCGGCACACGTGTTGGTCCGGACGCGCCCGCGGCACTCGGAATCGATGGCGTCGCGGCGATCAGGTGCGCCAGCGCGAGCCCTTGGGGACCGGCGACAAGAAGCTGGTGGGTAACGCCCGGCGAGGCCGCGCCCAAGTGGCGCGGAGCCCCCCCGAGAGTCTGATTGCCGCCCGGTGCGGGGAGCGAGGGGAGGTACGCCCCGGCCGCGGAGTTGGTCGGCGGCACCAGGCGGGCGGCTGCGGCGGGCGCGACCGACACGCAAAGAGCCGCGACTGCAGCAAGTACGCGCACGACGCGTAACGAGGAGATCGGAGCCACTGCCTCATACTACGCCGGATACGGCCTACCAGGCTCCACCCAAACTTCCGCCTGCCGTGACCAGCAAACGAAGCGGGAAGAGCGATAATCCAAGGACCGGTGACCACGTGAATTGGGTGGATCCAACGCCCTGGCGCCCGACCCGTGCGCCCACGCTCCTGTCCCGGGGACGCGCCCGGCTCGAGCCAGGCCGAGTCGCGACCGCCGGCCTGTGCCTCGTCGCGGTCGCCTATGTGGGTATCCGCGGGGGGGGATATGACCCGGTCCTGCGCGGTGAGCTCGGAGTCGCCGTGTGGTGGGCGCTCGGGCTTGTCGCCGCCGTCGGGCTCCGCGGTGTGAGGCGACCGTCGCGCGGTGGTTGGGTCGCGCTCGCGGCGCTGGCGACGTTCGCTGCCTGGACAGCGCTCGGAATGATCTGGTCGGCAGACATCGAGCGCACTTTCGCCGAGACATCGCGGGTGGTCGTCTACCTGGGGATCCTCGGCGTTGCAATCGCTTGCGTTCACCGAGAACGCGCAGCCGATGTGGCCAACGGCATCGCCGCGGGCGTCGTCGTCGTCGCCCTGGTGGGCCTGGTCTCCCGCCTGCATCCGCAGTGGTTTCCCACCGGGGACCAGACCGCCGTCCTCGTTCCCGGCTCCCGAAGCCGGCTCAGCTTCCCGCTCAACTACTGGAACGCCCTCGGGGCGCTGGTCATGCTCGGCGCGCCGCTCGTGCTCAACGCCGCGCACCGGGCCCGCACCCAATTCGCTTCGGCGGTTGCCGCCGCAATGCTGCCGGTCCTGGCCCTGACGGTGGTGCTGACGATCTCGCGCACCGCGACGGCCGGAACCGCCGTCACACTGGCGATCTACCTGGCCCTGTCACGGGAGCGCCTCATGCAACTGGCGACCCTGGCCGCCGCCGCCGCAGGCACGGCGATCCTGACGGTGGCGCTCGTCGATCGCCACAGCCTCGAGCAGGGCTTGATCGACGGCAACGCGCGCCACCAGGGCACCGAGCTTCTGGTGCTCACGATCGTTGTCTGCGTGAGCGTCGGTCTCACCCAGGTCGGGTTGCGCGCGGCCTGGTCCCGGGGGCTCATCCCGCGCCTACGCCGACCCGCTCGTGCGGGCGTTCGGCGTATCGCCGTGGCGAGCTTGGCCGTCGTGCTCACGCTCGCCGTCGCCTTCGATCTCCCGGGCCGGGTGCAGACGGCGTGGCACTCGTTCAAGCAGCCGGTGGTCTCCGGCGACCTCGGGACGGCACGCCTGTCGAGCCTGTCTAGCCACGGACGCTACGAGCTGTGGAAGGAGTCACTCAATGCCTTTGCCAGCTCGCCGGTACACGGCATCGGCGGCGGCACGTGGGAACTCTGGTGGCTGCGGCACGGGGCGGCCCAGAACGGCTACACGCAGTATGCCCATTCACTTTTCTTCCAGACGCTGGCGGAGGTTGGGATCGTGGGATTGGCTGCGCTGCTCGCGTTCCTCTCCGCTGTGCTGGCTGGCGCGCTCACTACCCTCCGGCGGGAACGCGATCACGATCAGGGGCTCCATGCGGCGTTCCTGGCCGTATGCGTTGGATTTCTGATCGCGGTCGCGTTCGACTGGAACTGGCAGGTCACTGTGCTTCCGGCGATCTTCCTGCTGGTTGCTGGGACGGTCCTGAGCCCAGCCGTAGGCAGCCGAGCCACGAGGGCGCTCTCGACCTGGCCGCGGCGCCTGGCCATAGCGGCCGTCGCGGCGCTCTGCCTGGTCGCGATTGGGATTCCCCTCGCCACCACGATCGACGTCCGCGACAGTCAAGCCGCCACCAACGCTGGGCGACCTGCGGACGCGCTGGGCGATGCGCACACGGCCGCTCAGCTCGAGCCATACGCGGTGACTCCGCTGCTCCAGCGGGCGCTCGTGCTCGAGCGGTACGGTCGACTCGACGGCGCGGAGACGGCCGCGCGCGATGCAGCTCGAAACGGCCCCGGAGACTGGCAGGGCCCGCTCATCCTCGCGCGCATCCAAGCTAAGCGCGGTGAGGTGACCGCCGCGCTGGCCTCCTTCCGGCACGCTCGGCAGCTGAACCCGACCCTGAGCCAGTACCTGCGCTGACCTGCGGACGCTACAACCGGAACCCGGCGGCTCGCGAGGATTGCGGGGAACGCAGCACTTCAATCATTGCTCTCGCCGACCGTCACATTTCGCCTCGGCGCCGGTCTTAGGCGGCGAGAAGAAAAACTTTCCACGTTGGCGAACGTCTCAACCGGTGGTCGGTGCCGAGGCTTCTGGCACCCCCGCGGCTGATGCGCGATCGCTGAGAGGAGCTCCAGATGCGAAGGTTCACCAAGAGGACATCGTTGATCGCCGTGCTCGGCGCCGTTTGTGCGTTCGGATTGGGCGGTGCGGCGATCGCGAGTGCCGGTAGCGCGAATGAAGATCAGGGCGACGTCCATGCTCAGAAGACGATCATCGCCGACGCCAAGGTTGACGCCAAGGGCGAGGCAAAGGCCGCCGAGCATGGCGAGAGCGGCACCGTTGAGAACCGAGAGGGAGCCGAAGCTGCGCGTGAGCTGAAGGCCGCTGAGGTCGTGGCAGCGCCCGATCCTTGTGACGTGCAGGGCGTTGACGGCGCCAACGAAAGCGGCACAGCCAACGATGCTGCGTGTGGCGAGGTGGGCGAAACCAATCAGTTCGAGGGGCAGGAGACCACGCTGGCTAACGGCGTCGCGCAGGCGATCAGCGCCGACCAGGGCGAGCAGGGCCCGTCCGCAAAGTAGTTCTGTAGTCCGGGACGCTGCCAATGATCGGCGGTGCGCACCCAAACGCGAGGGGCCTGCTGACAGTCTTTGCGGCTGACGGCGGGCCTCTCTCGTCCCCGGACACGGGCGAGCTGTGGGGCGACGGGCTGCTTGAGCGGACTCAAACCGCGTTGCGTTCTGTGGCCACGGCGCTGACTCCTTGGTCGGTGGCGGTGTGGGCGGCGAGGCGGGGTGGCTCATCGAGCTGGTGCCGAGGCCTCCTGAACGGATGTCGGGCGCAGCGTCGGAGCTTCACTGCCGGTCGGCTGGATCGAGCCCGGTATCGGTTCGGAGCGCCGCGTCTGCGCTCGGTTGCTGAACCCCGGTGCCGCGGTTCGCGGGCGAGGGCTTGCAGGACCTCACGGGCCGCGCTCACCAGAGAACGGCGGGGCCGGGGAGCGGGGCGAGTAACGCTGGGGGGGTGGGTCCGCGCTTGACGGCCCCGCTGCTGTCTC
>CAXMLR010000603.1:0-4352 GCA_964194275.1 uncultured Solirubrobacterales bacterium | reverse complement strand
GACCGTGGACGGAGCATGTCCGTGCTCGGAGAGGCTCGCGGCGTAGCGGCGCAGGATCCTCACGGTAACTCCGGGCGGCTCAACTTCGGCGCTGCTCGCCCAGGCGGCGAACTGACCCGCGTCGATCCCGTAGGCCCGCCGGGTCTTCTCGGCCACCGCGCGCCGGCGCAGATCCTGGTCGAAGTCGGTCAGCATCGAGCGCCAGGCGTCAGTGATCGGCGGGGTGTCTGGATCGCTGCGCATCGGTGCTCCAGCTATTCGGCGCCGTCAGGCCCCGACCTTCAGGCGATGTAAACGGGGGTGCCCAGCGGAGCCTGCGAGTAGAGTTCGATCACGTCCGGAATCGCCATCCTGATGCACCCGTGCGAGGCAGCGGTCCCCAGGGAGGCGAGCTGGTCCGTTCCATGGATGCCGGCGCCGTTGTAGATCCCCATCCACCGAGCCTTGATCGGGTCCGCGGGGCCGGGCGGGATCGTCTGACCGGCCAGGGAGCCTGCCCACGAGCTGTTCGGTACGTGCCAGGACGGATCGACCTGCTTGTCCTCGACGTGATACAGGCCGGCCGGCGTCTCCAGACCGGCCCGCCCGACCGCGATCTGGTAGCTCTTGACCAGCCGCAGGCCCTTCCACAGCCGTAGCGTGAACGCCCCCCGGTCGATGGTGATGACCGTCGGATAGTGCACCGCGAGAGCCTGCGTGGTGACCTTCGGCGTCGTCTTGTCCACCGGCACCCTGAGCGAGCTCGGGGCGGAGGCATCCCCCAGCGCCGCCTCGATTCGGTTCCGCAGCTCATCGGTGCGCACCGCCAGACCGCGTTGGGATGGGAGCGCGCCGACGGCGGAGCCGGTGAACGAGATGCTGGCGCTGCGCGCCGGCTGATCGATTCTCCGAGCGATGCGGGCAGTGAAGGCGGCGACTGAGGCGTGGGAAAAGCCCACCTGCGGCTCAAAGCGGACGTTGATGGACCCCCCGGTGACCGAGCGGACGACCCGCAGGAGAAGGTTGTCCGAGCGCGTGCGCTGCAGGGCCTGATCGATCGCCCCGCTGAAGTCCACGCGTACGCGTGCACGCGCCGGGGTCAGCACGAAGCGCCGGCCGCCGTAGCGGACCACGATCGTCCGGTGAAGGCGTGGAGCGAAGGCCGTTCGTAGTCGGGCCCGCGCCTGAGCCGCGCTCAATCCACCGACGTCGACACCGCCGATGGTGATGCCGTGGGCGAGTTTGTCGCGCTGAGCAGAGTCGTAGGCCAGCACGGCCGCCGAGCCACCGAGGAGGCAAGCGATCGCCAGGGCAACGGCGATAAACAACCGGCGGCGCACCATTCAGAGCCTACGCAACGTGAACCAGCGTCCCGATCGGCGTGTACCGGTAGACCTGCCCGGCCGGTCCGAGCGCCATCTCCACGCAGCCCAGGCTCTGCGGGAACCCGTACTGCGCCCGAGTGAACGCGTGCAGCGCATCACCGCCGTTGAAGTAGCTGATGTACTGAATGCCGGGATCGTGGTAGTGGCTGCCGTCGGGATTGGTGCCGCTCATCGTTCCCGACGGGATGTGCTCGAACACCGGGTAGGTTCCGCTAGCGGTGGGCGTCGCGGAGATCCCGGTGTTGACCGCGGCGCTCACCACCGTGTGTCCGTTGTGCCAGACGCTGAGGTGCTGGCCGCCGAGGCTCACGCTGACGTACGAGTACCCGAAGCGGGAGCGCTTGCCGTCCATAGTCGCTTGGATCAGCGAGCGCCAGACCGACGCCCCGGCGACCCCGTCGGTCGCCAAGCCATGCTCGTTCTGGAACGCCATCAGCGCGCCCCGCGTCATCACGCCCTCCGTGCCCGGCGACCAGGTGCTGCGCAGTGACTCCGGGACGTTCCCGTAGGCCCAGTCGAAGCGTCCGGCGGGAGCGTGAATCGCCGCGGTCTCCTGCCCGTCCGCGGTCAGCGGCACGCTGGCTGTGGGGGTGAAGTTGAACGGAAGGTAGCCAAGGCCGGCCAGCAGCTGCTGCAGGCGCAAGGTCGACCCCGCGGGGACCTTCCAGGTTCCGCTGCCTGTGGCTCCGGACTGCTGACCACCGACCAGACGCACGCCGTTGGGGAGAGCGACGGTGACGCTGGCGCCCAGGCCGTAACCGGTGCTCTGAGGCACGAACGTGATCGTATGGCTGTTCACCGGGTGCCAGCTGCCCGGCGTAGCCGGCGCCACGGGCGGGCGGACGTTGCCGAGCGCCTGTTGCACCGTCTTCGAGAAGGTCAGGCTGATCTTCGTGTGCGGGAGGATCGGGGTTCCGGGGGCGGGACTGGCTACCGCGGCCGCGGCCGCGCCGGCCGGAAACCAGCTGACCACCGAGGGGACCGACGTCTCCCACCGTCGCGGAACGGCCGAGACGGAAAAAGTGCCCGCCACAGCGGTGCGGTGAAGCCGGATCTCAGTCAGCGGCCTGGACAGAACCCTGCGCACGAGGTGGCCTTGAGATCCGTAGGAGATCGCCTCGACGGGCTGCATGAACCTCAGCAGCACCGGCGCTCCGGCACGGAGCGTCAGGTAGTGCTGACGGAGACTGGCGCTGGGGCTCATCAGGCTGAGGCGCAGATGCTCAGTCTTGCCGGACAGCCACGCGATCCATCCCGGGCGCTTGATCACGACGTCGATCGAGAGCAACTGGTGCGCTCCGATCAGCTGGCTCGGCCAGATCTGATTTCCCCGGAGCTCTACCGGGACCGAGCGGCTGTGCGGGCCGGTGACCACACTGACGCGCGTGATCGTGCCTCCACCGAACGGCATCCCGACGCGGGCCAGCGCCTCCGGATCAGAGGTGAGGCTGGCGTGGGCAGAACTCACCAGCAGCGCCGCCGCGCCGGTGGCGAGCAGCACCATCAGCAGGGCGCCTGCGGCCGCGAAGCGTCCACGCCGGCTTGGGCTGGTTGCCCCGGTCAACCGATGGTGGGTCTTGAGTGCCGACCGTGCCGGGGTGACCGCAGGGCGAAGGTATGAGACGCGCGCCAATACAGAGCTCCTCAGCCTCGAAATGGTAGCCGGTGCGTAGACGATCAACGAACGCGCTGGCCCCAATCCCCCGCTTGCAAGCAGTATTTCATCCGGTGCGGCGCGGCTGGGCTGACGCCGAGCGAGCCTGCCTCAACCAATCCTCCCTACGCCTGGCGGTTGCTCTCCCGGCTGGCCAGCGTGCGATCGAGTGCCTGCAGAACGCCTCGGCGGCGGCCATGAGCAGCCTCGTAGAGACGCAGTCGGCGCAGCGCCTCGGGCTCGAGCGAGGAGATGATCTCGATCAGCTCAGCCTCGCTCAGGTCGTCGTATTGACCGCGGTCGACCGCTCGCCCATCTGCGGCTCCCATCTCTGCGCCAGATCGCGGCTGGACGCTCGGGCTCCATCTCAGAAACTCCTCCACCTCGCGTTCGTAGCGGTAGGAACCGTCGCCGCTACCGAGTAGCGGGCGCAGCCGCTGATGGGCGCGGAGCTTCAGCACCGTCTCCCGTGTCGTGTAGCGATACGAGAAGCCGGTGGCCTTCAAACGGCGGTTGTCCAGTCCCCGGCCGGCGCGGAGCTGGCGGAGCATCTCGAGCGGGACCGGGAGCCCGAGCCGGCGCAGCTGGGCCGCGGCGAACACGGTCCCCCAGGGCGGCAGCACCGGTAACAGCCGTTTGCCGAGCAGCGACACCACTTCCGAGAACGCCAGTACGCCATCGGCTGCGGCGTTGTACACACCGGGCAGATCGTGCCTCGCCGCGTGCGCCAGTGCCCCCACGACGTCGTCCTGGTGGATGAACTGGCAGCGCGGATCAAAGCCGAGGATCGACGGGACCATGGGCAGGCTCAACAGCGACAGATACGACGACTGCAGCTCACCCCCGAGGGCATCGGCGAACCGAAGGGTCGTCACGATCGTCCGTGGATTTGCCGCCTTGAACTCGCCGAGCTCCACCTCGGCGTCGATCACATCGCGCTCGAGGGCAGTCCGGGGCGGCCGGCGTGAGGTCGTCTGCTCGGTCAGAAACGCCGGACCTTCGGGGTCGGAGCCGTACAGATGGGCGGAGGACTTGAAGATGACCTTGCGCACCGACGAGGTCTCGGCACCGCACGCCGCCAGGATCCGTCGGGTGCCGATCACGTTGATCTCTCTGGCGCGACTCAGCGACGCGAGCAGCGGATCGGCCACCAGCCGGGTGTCGATCAGCGTGTCGATCGAGGCGGCGCGGATAATCCGTCGGAGCAGAGCCGGGTCGGTCTGCACCCGCACGAACTCGGTCCGCTGGAGCTCGTGTCGCGGATCGGTGGCGTCGACCCCGACGATTGTCTGGACCGCACGGTCCTGCTCGAGCGCCTGGGCGAGGCGGCCTCC
>CAXMLR010000602.1:0-6197 GCA_964194275.1 uncultured Solirubrobacterales bacterium | reverse complement strand
CGACGAGGACATCCACATGGCGATCGAGCGCCGCGTCACCGAGCTCGCGGGGCCGGCCGGAGGCCGGCTCCACACCGCACGGTCCCGCAACGACCAGGTGGCCACCGACATGGCGATGTTCGTCCGCGCGCATTCGGTCGAGGCGACCGGGGCGATCGACGAGCTTGCGGGCACGCTGATCGATCTGGCCGAGCGTCATCTGGATTGGCCGATGCCCGGGTACACCCACCTCCAACGCGCGCAACCCGTGTACCTCAGCCACCACCTGCTCGCCTACGTGTGGATGCTGACCCGTGACCGCCGCCGGTTCCTCGCCGTCGCCGGTGAGACGTCGAGGCTGCCGCTCGGGGCCGGGGCGCTGGCCGGCGTGAACTTCGACACCGACCGCGAGTACGTGGCGCGGGAGCTCGGCTTCGCCGAGGTAGCCGAGAACTCCATCGACGCGGTCTCGAACCGCGACTTCGTGCTCGACTACCTGGCCGCCGCCGCGACTTGTGCCACCCACCTCTCGCGCCTCGGCGCCGAGATCGTGCTGTGGTCAACCGAGGAATTCGGTTTCTGCGAGGTGTCGGATGCATGGGCCTCCGGCTCCTCGATCATGCCGCAGAAGAAGAATCCCGATGCGGCCGAGTTGCTGCGCGCCAAGGCGCCGCGGGTCACCGGCCACCTGGCGGCCCTGCACGGCACCTTCCACGCGCTCCCGCTGACCTACAACAAGGATATGCAGGAGGACAAGGAGCACCTGTTCGATGCCGTCGACACGCTCGAGCTGTCACTGACCGCAGCGCGGGGGATGATGGAATCGATCAGCTTCCGGCGTGAGCGACTCGCCGCCGCGGCAGCCGACGAGTTTCTGGCCGCCACCGATATCGCCGACCTGCTGGTCCGGCGAGGGATGCCGTTTCGGCAGGCCCACGGGGTCGTCGCGGGGTTGGTCGCGCTCGCCATCTCCGAGGGCCGATCCCTGTCGGCGCTGACGCGCGAGGAGCTTGCCGAGCACTCGGAGCTCCTCGACGAGGATTTCTACGCCGTGCTCGGCGATGGCGCCTGGCTCGAGTCGAAGGTCTCTCAGGGGGGCACGAGCCTGGCGCGGGTGCGCGAGCAGCTGCAGCGCGCGCGCGCGGCGCTGCGGTGACGCGAAGCTTCTACGCGCGCCCTGTGCTCGAGGTGGCGCGCGAATTGATCGGCTGCGTCGTCACCAACGATGGCTGCGCTGGGGTGATCGTCGAGACCGAGGCCTACCGCGACTCCGAGCCCGCATGTCACGCGTTCGTCGGGCTCACTGCGCGAACGGCGACGCTGTTCGGGCCGCCCGGAGTTGCCTACGTCTACCGCTCCTACGGAATCCACGCTCTGCTGAATGCGGTCGCGGAGCCGCAGGGCATCGGGGCGGCGGTGCTGATCCGAGCGCTCGAGCCGCTCACCGGGATCGAGATGATGCGCCGCCGACGCGGGCTGGCCAAGCTCGAGGCCCTGTGCTCCGGCCCGGGAAAGCTGACCCAGGCGCTGGGCATCGAGCTGGTCCACAACGGCAGTGATCTACTCGAGGGTCCGGTAACGATCTCCGAGCGGCCGCAGGAGTGGCGGCAGGTGCCCGTAAGTGTTGACCGGCGCATCGGAATCACCAAGGCGATCGAGCTGCCGTGGCGCTTCACGGCCACGGACAACCGTTTCGTGTCGCGGAGGGCGACCCGGGTACCGGAGAGCGCTCGGGAGGCTCAGTGACCGCTGATTCCGGCGCCGCCGGTGCCGCTGGGTGCTCCACCGCCGCCGGCGGGGGGGGTGCCTCCACCGGTGGGGGTGCCTCCGCCGCCGGCCGGGGGGACCCCACCGGCGCCCGCACCTCCGCCTGGGGGCCTGCCGCCGCCCGGGGTCCCGCCAGCCGCGCCTCCCGCTCCGCCGGGGCTCGCCCGGCCCGCGCCGGCTCCTGTCGCCCCCGTAGCGGACGGGGCGCCAGGCACGCCTGAACCGGAGCTGGAAGCGGACGAGCTGCCGGCGGAGGAGCCTGAGCCAGCGGACGGCGCGCTGCTGGCGATCGACGCACTCGAGCTCTGCCCCGGCTTCTGGCCGTAACTGGCCTGGATCTGCAGCGCCTGGGTCATGAAGTTCTGCCAGATGCTCGCCGGATAGGTACCGCCTTCGACGGGGCCGCCGTTGTACAGGGTGGCCATCGACACCAGCTTGTTCGGAAAGCCGACCCACACCGCGGTGGTGATCTCGGGTGTCCAGCCGACGAACCACGCGTCGCCGTAGTTGGACGTCGTCCCGGTCTTGCCGACGACGTCGACACCCGAGATCGCCGCCCCGGTGCCGGTGCCGGAGGTGACGACTCCGACGAGGATGTCGTGGACGGTCTTGGCGATGCTCGAGGGGATGATCCGTCGGTAGGTGGGGGTGTCGATCACATCCTTCTTGCCATTGCACGAAACCACGTCGCAATGAATTTCTGCGATCCCCGTCGGTCCGTCTTTCTGCGCCCCCAGCTCCGGGTTGTAAACCCGGTTGCCGCCGGTGGCGAACGTTTGGTATGCGTGAGCCATGTCAAGCGGGGTGACACCCTGCTTGAGGCCGCCGAGGATCATCGCGTAGTTGTTGGAAACCGGGGTGCGGATGCCCATCCGCTTGGCCAACCGCGCGATCCTCGTTGTCCCCACGTCGATCCCAACTTGCGAGTACACAGAGTTGTCGGAGACCGCGGTCGCGTTGGCCAGGCTGATCGAACCCGAATACGTGTTGCCGAAGTTGTGGACGATGAAGTGCTCCTTGCCACGGCTGTTGGGAACGATGAAGTTCTGCGGAGCCGAGGCGATCACCGAATCCGGTGCGTACTTGCCGGACATCAGTGCCGCCGCCAGCGTGAACGGCTTGAACGCGGAGCCGGGCTGGCGCTGTCCCTGAGTGGCGAGGTTGAACGGGAAGTGGGTGAAATCCTCCTGCCCGTTCACGATCGGGCCGCCGACCATCGCGCGCACCTCGCCGGTCTTGTTGTCGATCGCCACCAGTGAGGCGCTCGGGAGACCGGATCCGGACGGCAGCGCGGCGCTGACGGCCTGCTCGGCTGCCTTCTGCATCTGGAGATCCAGCGAGGTCCGAATCTTGAGGCCGCCGTAGTAGGCGCGGTACTCGGCGATGGCGGGGGAAACACCCCGGCCAAGCCCCATCGCGGCGAGGATCTGAGGTCGCAGCCAGCTGGTGAAGTAAGGCGCCGCCGTCGGCTCGGATGGCTGCTGGATGTCGGCCTCGGCCGGGAGCGCCGCGGCGCGACCCTGGTTGTACTGCTGGCGCGATATGTAGTGCTGGTCAAGCATGTTGCGGAGCACCAGATTCCGGCGAGTCGTCGCCGCCTGCCGATGAGCGATCGGATCGAAGGCGCTCGGCGAGGCGACCATGCCGGCCAGCAGCGCCGCGTCCCACGGAGCCAACTTGGAAGCGCACTTGGGGCGCGGAGTCGCTGCCGTGGTGTCGCCGCAGCCAGAGGTTGACTGGGCCGCCTGATCGGCCGAGAGAGACGTATCGAACCCGTACTTCTTGCCGAAATACACACGCGTGGCGGATTCGACGCCGTAGGCGCCGTTTCCGAAGTAGATCGAGTTGAGGTACTCCTGGAGAATCTTGTCCTTGCTCCACTTGCGAGTCAGGTGGTAAGCCAGTGCGGCTTCCCGGAGCTTCTCGAGGATCGTCCGGTTGTTCTGCGCGACCAGGGCGTTCTTGACGAACTGCTGGGCGATGGTTGACGCCCCCTGGCGGGCTCCGCCGCTGACGTCGGCCAGGAACGCGCGCGCAATGCCGCGGATGTCCACCCCCGGATTGCTGAAGAAGCGCTTGTCCTCAATCGCCACAACCGCTTTCTGCATCCACGTCGAGATTTCGTGCTTGCCCCCGGTGATCTCGTCGATCACGACGTTGTTGGGCGGGGCGAAGATCCCGATCGGCCGCCAACGGTCGTCGTAGAGGAAGGAGTTGGCCTCTTGCTTGTACTGCTGCTTGTTCTCGAGCTGGGGGAGATCGGACGCGACCGCCATCATCATCCCGAACACCGTCGAGACAAAGGCCAAGGCGCCGAGGCCGACGAGGATCAGGAACAGCCGGAGCTTGCGCAGCCGGGGCTTCGGCGGCCGCTCGCCGCCGCGCCCGCGCATCGGCCACCGCCGCCGCGGTGGGGCGAATAGGATCGGCGAAGGCGGGTCGTCGCCCGGCTGGGGGATGTCAACGTCGTCGCTCAAGCGATCGCAGGGTGATTGTCGGCCGCATCGGCAACCCTCGCGGCCTGATGGCCACACAGGGGAAACCTCAAAGCCCGGACGGCACGGGCGGCGGGTCCCGCTGGGGGCGAGAGTCTAGCATTGCGCCGGATGGATCCTGACCAGCCGGGGGACCGCAGCGGCCCCTCCCAGACTCCCGCTGAGGCGGCGGCTTGGCTGACCCGCGACGCGGTTGACTGCCTGCCCGAGGGGGATCTCGCGCGCAAGCTGGCGCTCGGCGCAGCGCTCCGCGTCAAGCTCGGAATCGATCCCACCGCGCCGGATATTCATCTCGGTTTCACTGTCGTCCTGCAGAAGCTGCGCGAGTTCCAGGACCTCGGCCATACCGTCGTCCTGATCGTCGGCGACTACACCGCACGGGTGGGTGATCCCAGCGGCCGGTCCTCGACGCGGCCCGTGCTCGCAGGGGACGAGATCGAGGCCAATGCCCGGACGTTCCAGTCGCAGGCGCTGAGGGTGCTCGACGAGCGGCGGCTGGAAGTCCGCTACAACAGCGAATGGCTCGACATGCCGATGGCGGAGCTGTTCTCCCTGCTGCGCACGGCAACGGTCGCCCAACTGCTCCAACGCGACGACTTCGCCAAGCGGTTCACCGCAAACGCGCCGATCTCGGTGCTGGAGCTGCTGTACCCCCTGCTCCAGGGGTATGACTCGGTGGCCGTGCGGGCGGACGTGGAGCTCGGCGGAACCGACCAGAAGTTCAACCTCCTGCTCGGCCGTGACATCCAGCGGGCGTACGGCCAGCCCGAGCAGGTGGTTCTCACCGTGCCGCTGTTGACCGGGACCGACGGCGAGCGAAAGATGTCGAAGACCTACGACAACTACATCGGGGTAACCGAGCCCCCGCAGGAGATGTACGGCAAGACGCTCAGCATCCCGGACGCCTCGCTCCCCCTCTGGTACTCGCTGTTGTTGGGTCGCGAGGTCTCCGAGAGCGTCGGTCCGCGTGATGCCAAACGCGCGCTGGCCTGCGCGCTGGTGTCCCGCTTCCACGGAGCGAAGGCGGCGGTCACGGCGGAGCGTGAATTCGATCGCATCCATGTCTCCCACCAAGCGCCGACGGACGTACCGGAGGTGCGCTGGCCCCAGGCGGATGGCAGCGAGGACAGACTGCTCTCGAGCTCGGTGCATTTGCCGGCGCTGCTCGCCCACGCGTTTGATGTCTCCACCTCCGAGGCGAGGAGGGCGCTGGCGCAGGGCGGCGTGAGGCTCGACGGCGAGCCGGTCGGCACCGGCTCGCTCGACCTGCCGTCGAATCAGCTCGACGGCCGGATATTGCAACTGGGAAAGCGCCGGTTCGCGCGCGTACGAGTGGGCTGACCGCGGCCGTCGGTGGCGGCCCGCTCCACCCGGCAACGGCCAGATCGTCGATCTCACCGACGGCCGGCTCAGGCTCGATGAGGGGCGCGAGGCGCAGTATAGGGCTCCCGCCCTATACTCACCGGGCGGCTCGACCTTCGGGGTTGGCCGCGGCCGAGGAGCAGCTTAGTCAGCAAACGGGGCTTCCCAGCCCCGTCGCTGTGGCGCTATACTCATCGGTCCGCTCCGGGATCTCCCGGATGCCCCCTGAGAAGGAAGTCCC
The DNA here is from genome assembly GCA_964194275.1 of uncultured Solirubrobacterales bacterium. Lineage (GTDB taxonomy): Bacteria > Actinomycetota > Thermoleophilia > Solirubrobacterales > Solirubrobacteraceae > Palsa-465. The sequence continues at coordinate 353 of CAXMLR010000602.1, read as the reverse complement.
TTCTTAAGAGGTGCGACGGTCTTTGAAAACTCAACAGCATGCGCACCCTTCGACCGATTTTCGGTCGAGGAGTGTGTCCAGGTTCGACGCCGTCGCCTCGCATGGCCCGTTTGCGGGTCCAAGGGACGACGGTGCCAAGATTGACCCCGTCGTGCATCCTGGAGCCCACCTGTGTACTCGGGCTCCGAAGTAGCGGTGCATGGGCCTGATCCTGCCAAGGACAGGCCCGGAGTTCACCTGTTGTCGTAGTTGACAACAGGTGACAATTCTCTGACGACTCTTTGTGATCGGTGGAGGGTCTTTTGCCTTCTGCCGCGCAGTTCTTCACGGAGAGTTTGATCCTGGCTCAGGAC
>CAXMLR010000601.1:0-3624 GCA_964194275.1 uncultured Solirubrobacterales bacterium | reverse complement strand
GCTCTGGAAGACCATCGCCACGTCGCGGTGGCGGGGTTCAAGTCTCGTCACGTCTCGCTCGCCGATGAAGATGCGTCCAGCAGTGGGCGCCTCGAGTCCGGCGAGAAGGCGAAGCGCCGTCGTCTTTCCGCAGCCCGACGGACCCAGCATGGCCAGGAACTTGCCGTCCGGGACCGTGATGTCGAGAGGCGCGAGCGCTTCGGTTGACCCGAAGCTCTTGCAGACACCCTCGTACTTGACGTTCATCGACTTCAGCCGGTCGCCGGGGCGCGGATGGGTGCTTCCATCGCGGCGCGTAGGCCTTCCATTGACGCGATGACGCCCTCCTCGGCGGTCAGCGTGGGGTCCTCGTGCTCAATCGAGACCGGGCCGTCATAGCCGGCGTCGCCCAGGGCCAGAATCAGCTCTTGCCATTCCGCCAGCGGACGCCCGCGACCCACCGCGCAGAAATGCCACGGCATGGTGTCGGCGTCCGCTGGCCAGCGGAAATCGAGGACACCGTGAAGCGCCAGCCTCTCCGGGTGGATGATCGTGTCCTTCCCGTGCACGAACCCGACGCTGTCGCCCAGGGCGCGGAGCGTCGTCACCGGATCGATGCCCTGCCACCAAAAGTGGCTCGGATCGAGGTTCACCTTCACGTTCTCGCCACACACGCTGCGTAGTTGCCAGTAGGAGGCGGCGTTGTAGATCGACGTTCCTGGATGGAGCTCCAGGCAGATGCTGACGCCGGGTGCCGTGGCGGCCGCCCACCTCGAAAGATCGCGCCAGTACGGCGCGAGCGCGTGCTCCCACTGCCAATCCCAGAGGTTCTCCATGTCGGGCAGCCACGCCCCCCCCGCAAACACCGGCCATCGACCGCCGCCCGGGCTGCCTGGGCATCCGCTCATGGCCACAACGCGGGAAATGTCGAGCATCGCAGCCAGTTCCACCGCCCCGCGCAGCGCGCAGTCGTGGCGCTGCGCGACGGCGGCGTCGGGGTGGAGCGGGTTGCCCGAGGCATTGAGGGCCACCAGCTCCGTTCCGTGCGCGTCGAAGCGCTCGCGAAACTGGTCACGCTCCGGCTCGCTTGAAAGCAGGCGCTTCAGATCGAGGTGCGGAGCGGGGGAGTAGCCACCGACGCCGAGTTCCACGCCGTCGATGCCTCGTCGCGCGCACCAGGACAGTACCGCGTCCAGCGGCAGCTCTTCCAGAGCGTCCGTCAGGAGGGCGATCGTCAGCAAAAATGGCCAACCGATGAAAGGTTCATCCCCTTGAGCATGGAACCTTCCATAAACCTCGCGCCGTTGTCAAGGTTTCCCCGCATTTCGCCTGTCACCCGCCAGATGCGCAGAGTCTGCCTTGAACCGCTCCGGCGCTCGCTGAGGCGAGCGATAGTCTTGCCCAGGCAGCTGGTGAACCGTTCCAGACCGAAAGCGCCGAAACGCCCGCAGGAACGCCCGGCACAGCCGGGGTGGGCCTCGCAGCGGCCGACGATCATCGACGTCGCCAACCTCAGCGGCGTTTCGAAGTCCACGGTTTCCAACGTCATCCAGGACAAGGACCACGTGGCCGAGACGACGCGAGCGAGGGTGCTGGAGGCGATCGAGGCTCTCGGGTATCGGCCCAACGCGCTCGCGCGCGATTTGGTCCGGCGTCACGCCAACACGATTGGTGTCCTGGTCGGCGACCTCGCCAACACGTTCTACGCCGAGCTGGTGAAGCTGATCGAGCTCCAGGCCTCGGGGGCCGGCTACACGACGATCGTGTGCAACACCGATGGCGATCTAGCACTCGAGCGAGCGCGGGTGGAGACGCTGCTCGAGCGTCTGGTGCGCGGCGTCGTGCTGCTCCAGTTCAGCGGGGACCACGTTGTGCTCGATGAGCTGCGGGCGGCGCGGGTGCCAGTCGTGGTGGTGAGCTGCGAGGACGAGCGGGCGGACTGCGTCGCGGTCGACGATTCAGCAGGCATGGCGCTGGCGGTTGAGCATCTGTACTCGATCGGGCATCGATCGATCGCCCACGTGACCGGACCCCTGGTCGAGCAGTCGACCCGCGCGGCGCGCGTCGCCGGCTTCGAGCGGACGATGGCGCGCAGGCGCCTGCACCCGCGATTGCTGACCCCTGACTGGGAGGACGGCGCGCCCGAGGCGATCCGCAAGCTGCGGAAGCTGGTCACGGGCAGCGAGGGGCCAACTGCCTTCGCGGCCGCCAACGACGTGATGGCGATTCGGCTCATCGATGCCCTCGAGTCGGCGGGCCTCCGGGTGCCCGAGGACGTGTCGGTGACCGGCTTTGACGGCATCGAACTGGGGGCCCACCGACGAATCAGCCTCACGACGGTCGCCCAGCCGCGCGCGGAGCTGACCGGTCGCGCCTTCGCGCTGCTGCTCGATCGCATCGGGGGCCAGGCCAAGGACGGTCGGATGCGACACGTACAGCTCGATCCGGTGCTCGTAATCAGAGATTCGACCGCCGCTCCCCGTCGATGACGTCCACGTTCAGGCGTCCCACGATCAACGACGTCGCGGCGCTGAGCGGGGTCTCGAAGTCAACCGTCTCGAACGTCATGCGGGAGACCGGCACCGTCTCGGTCGCCACCCGGGCGCGCGTCCGGGACGCCGTGGAGCAGCTCGGTTACCGGCCAAACGCAACCGCGCGCAACCTGCTCCTGCGGCGCACGAACCTGATGGGAGTTGTGGTGGGCGACGTGGCGAACGCCTTCGATGCCGAGCTCGTCAAAGGGATCGAGCGGCAGGCCGCGGCAAGGGCCTATACGACGCTCATCTGCAACACGGGGGGCGACGCCCGTCTCGAGGCGTCGAGAATCGAGGCACTGCTGGAGCAACGGGTGGACGGGATCGTGTTGCTCGACTTCACTGGTGACCGAGTGGTGCTCGCGCAGCTGCTCGCCGAGCGCGTACCCGTGGTGATGGTGAGCTGCTGGTCGGACTTCGCCGACTGCGTCGCCGTCGATGACGTGATCGGCATCGACCTCGCGGTTCGCCACCTCGTCGAGCTGGGTCACGAGCGGATCGCCCACGTCGTCGACCCAGTGATGGAAGCCACGACCCGGCGGGCGCGCGTGGAGGCCTTCGAGCGGGCCGTGCTTCGCAGCGGCCTCCCCGCACATCCGGAGTGGATCGTCGATTACGACCCCGCCAGCGCCGAGGCCGCGCTCCTGCCCGTGTTCCGGGGGCGGGAACCTCCCACCGGCATCGTCGCCGCCAACGACTACACCGCGATTCGGCTGATGGAGCTGCTCGAGCGCACTGGCCTCGCCGTTCCGGAGGACATCTCCCTCGTCGGCTTCGACGGTATCGACATAGCGGGTCTGGGCCGGATCGGTCTCACCACCGTCGTCCAGCCGCGCGACACGCTGGCGCAAACGACGCTCGAGCTCCTCCTCGCGCGGATCGAAACGGGCTACGACGCGGCGCCGAAGCAGTATCGCCTGATTCCGTCGTTGGTGGTTCGGACGTCGACCGCGCCACCGCGATGACCCCGTGAGCCGGGTACGCGCGCCTTGGACAGGCTCGGTTAGATGCCTGGGACGTTCCACTAGGTCTTGACGTGGAGGAGTTCGGAGTGGCGAGACGCAAGCGCGTGGGCGTGATCGGCAGCGGGCTGATCGCCCAGGTCATGCAC
>CAXMLR010000600.1:0-3147 GCA_964194275.1 uncultured Solirubrobacterales bacterium | reverse complement strand
GGCAAGACGACGCTGTTCAACGTGATCACCGGAATCTATGAGCCGACCGAGGGCGATGTGTGCCTGGATGGGCACTCGATCGCCGGGCTCTCGCCGCACAAGATCACGCGGCTCGGAGTCGCGCGGACCTTCCAGAGTCTCCGACTGTTTTTGAACATGTCGGTTATCGAGAACGTGATGGCGGCCACCTACGGCGGGACGAAGGCGATGCCGTGGGAGTCGATCTTGCGCCTGCCGCGCCATCGCCGTGAGGAGCGGGAGGTCCGCGCGCTGGCTGAGCAAGTGCTGTCCTTCTTCGGTCAGCGCCTGGCCGGCTACCGCTGGGACCAGCCCGCCTATTCACTCTCCTATGCCAACCGGCGCCGGCTCGAGATCGCGCGGGCGCTGGCCACGCGCCCGCGGCTCCTGCTCCTCGACGAGCCGGCCGCGGGGATGAACCCGAACGAGAGCCGCGAGATCACCGAGCTGATCTCGCGCCTGCGCGACGAGCTCGAGCTCTCGATTCTCGTCATCGAGCACGACATGCACGTGGTCGCCGGCTGCTCTGACCGGGTCCTCGCGCTCGACCACGGAGTCAAGATCGCCGAGGGCAGCTTCGATCAGGTCGCCGGTCACGAGTCGGTGGTCGAGGCCTACCTGGGCCGGGATCCCGAGGCGCTGGCTGAGACGCCGCGATGAGCGATCCTCTGCTCAGCCTCGAGCGGGTGACGACCTACTACGCACAGATGCGGATCCTCGAGGGCATCTCGCTCCGAGTCGGCTCGGGTGAGCTGGTCTGCCTGCTCGGCGGCAACGCCTCGGGCAAGTCGACCACCCTGAAGACGATCCTCGGCCTCGTCAGGCCGCGGCAGGGCAGGGTGCTGCTGGGCGGCGAGGATGTCACCGACTGGGCGGTGTCCCGGCGTATTGCCCACGGCTTGGCGATCGTGCCCGAGAACCGCCGCCTGTTCGCCCAGATGAGCGTGCTCGAGAACCTCGAGCTCGGAGCGGTGCTACGCAGCGGAGAGACTTTCGAGGAGGACCTCGACCGCGTGCACGGCCTGTTTCCGCGCCTGCACGAGCGCCGTGACCAGCTCGCGGGAACGCTCTCCGGGGGAGAGCAGCAGATGGTGGCAATGGGTCGCGCGCTGATGTCACGCCCCCGGCTGCTGCTCATGGACGAGCCCTCTATGGGGCTCTCGCCCGCCCTCGTACAGCAGAACTTCCGCATCATCAAGGAGGTTCACGAGGCGGGGATCTCGGTGTTGATGGTCGAGCAGAATGCGAGCATGGCTTTGTCCATCGCCGACCGCGGCTACGTGCTCTCGACCGGGGAGATCGTGCTCGAGGGCCCGGCCTCGGAGCTGCTGCGCAGCGAAGCTCTGCGGCGGGCCTACCTAGGGCGGTAGCGGCTGCAGCGCCTCAGCTCGAGGCCGTGCCTACGCCAGCCGCAGCGGCGCGAATGACCCGCTCCACTTGAGCGCTCAGGATCGCGGGCAGCACACGCTGGCCGAGCGAGCCCAGCACCCCGTCGATCCGCGCCTGTGCGCTCCAGCCCACCTCGCTGCCCTCGCCGTCGGACGCGAAGTCAACTTCGACCTGGAACGTCGATCGGAACTCGCCGCCATCGGCCTCGCCATGGAGGCGGACGTGCTCGTTCTCTCGGCGCTCAAGCACCTGCAGGTGCACCTGCAGCGGTGTCACGCCGAGCCCCGTGCTCGGAGCCATGACCACGGTGAACGCGTCCTCGCCCTCGAGCTCTACCGACTGCACCGTGTCGACCACGTCCTTGAGCGTGCGCGGATCGCTCAGCCGTGCGTAGACGTGCTCGCGCGGGGCATCGAGGCTGATCCTCCCCTCGGCCTTCATCGGCTGCGCACCTCGACGCCGCGCTCGCCCTGCTCGTGCATCAGTCGCCACACCCGCTCGGGTGGGTTGTGGCTATCGGTGACCAGCCGGGCACTCGGCCCGAGCGCGTCCTGGATCGCGCTGCACAGCGTGGCCAGCGGGGCGCCACCGCCTTCCCCCATTCCCTTGGCCCCATTGGGGGAGAACGGCGAGGGCGACTCCAGGTAATCGGTTTTGAGCGCCGGCACGTCGAGCGCGGTTGCGGCGTGGTAGTCGTAGAAGCTGGCGTTGAGCAACTGGCCATCTTCGGAGTAGTTGAACGCCTCGTACAACGCTGCGCCGATACCCAGCCCGGCGGCGCCGTGAACCTGCCCTTCGACGATCTGCGGATTGATCCGGCTCCCACAGTCGTCGACCGCCGCGTAGTCGAGGATGCGCACCTGCCCGGTGTCCGCGTCGAGCTCGACCACGCACGCGTGGATCTGGATCGCGTAGGTCAGCGTCAGGTTTCCGCGCTTGGCCACGGGATCGGGGACCTGGAACGGCGGGCGATAGACGTAGCGGCAGTTGAGGCTGACCGAGTCGGCGACCTCGGGCGGGAGCTCGGCGTTGTTGGCGTAGACGAGGTTCGCGATCCCGATCAGGGGGATCGCCCGTTCCTGATCGCCCCGGTAGGAGGCCACGCCGGCCTCGAGCTCGATGTCCGGCTCCTCGCAGCCGAGCACCGTGGCGGCGACGGTGAGGATCTCCGCGCGCAAGCGCTTGGCCGCGCCGATTGCCGCGTTGATGCCGGTGACCGCGAACTGGCTCGCGTAGGTGCCCGAAAAGCCGACGTAGGCGCCGTGCTCCTTGTTGAAGCCGGCATTCACGCGCACGTCGTCGGGCGACGCGCCGAGGATGTCGGCCACCACCTGCGCCGCGGTCGTCTCGTGTCCCTGGCCGGTGGGGCTCGAGCCAAGCGTGCAGTAGATCTCGCCGTAGAGGTCGAGCCGCACCGTGCATGCCTCCCCGTTGCCCGAGAACGGCAGGTCGGGATTGATGATCCGAGCCTGGCCGAAGTTGTTGGTTCCCGAATCGAGCGTCGAGCCGATCCCGATGCCGATGCGCTTGCCCGAGGGATTCGCGGCTGCGCCGCGCTGGCGCTCCAGCACGGATTCGTAGTCGATCAGAGCCAGCGCCTTGTCCAGTGTCTGCGGCAGGTCACCCGAGTCGTAGATGCAGCCGTTCGGCGTCTCGTAGGGGTAATCCTCGGGCTGCACGTAGTTGCGCTTGCGCAGCTCCACCGGCTCGAAATCGAGCTCTCGGGCCACGGTGTCGACC
>CAXMLR010000599.1:0-1514 GCA_964194275.1 uncultured Solirubrobacterales bacterium | reverse complement strand
GCGAGCGCGGCGGGTTCGAGTGACCGTCGACGCGGCCCGCGGGGTGGAGGTGGTGCTGCCTTCTCGCGCGCCGGCGCGCGAAGCCGCGGCGGCGATCGTCGAGCTCCGTCCGTGGATCGAGCGCCGGATGCTCGAGCTGGAGCGTGCCCGCGCGGCGGTAGCCGCCCGCGGCGCCTGGGTCCCGTATCTGGACGACATGCTCGCGTTGATCGAGGAGCATGGGCGCACCCGGGTGCGTCGCCGCGGAGAGGCGCTCCTGGTGCCGTCCGGATCCACGCGCACGCAGGCGCTCGAGCGTTGGTATCGACGCGCCGCCCGGAGCGAGATCGCAACTCGCTTGGACCGCGCCTGTGCGCTCGCCGGCCTGCGCTACGAGAAGCTGACGATTCGCGGACAGCGCACCCGCTGGGCCAGCTGCTCACGCGAAGGGGCGATGAGCTTCAACTGGCGGCTGCTGCTGGCGCCGGAGCCGGTGCTCGACTACGTGGTCTGGCACGAGGTCTGCCACCTGGAGGTGATGGACCACTCCCCGCGCTTCTGGGCCCTGCTGGCTTCCCACTGCCCCGGTTACCGCGAGCAGTCCCGCTGGCTGCGCCGTCACGGCGCGACGCTGGTGCTGCCTTAGTGCTCACCGGATAGGGCCGTGATGCGCGTACTCGCGGTCGTCCACCAGCCAGACGCCGGTCCGGGTGTGTTCGGCGATAGCGCACGGCGCCTGGGTTGGGAGCTGCAGGAGTGGTCGATCGCCAAGGGTGGTCCGCCTCCGGACGCGATCGGAAACTTTCAGGCGGTGATGGTGTTTGGCGGCGCCGTAAACGCCGACCAGGGAGCTGCCCACCCCTGGCTGCGCAGCGAGAAACAGCTGCTGGCCGCGCTGCTGGCCCGCGGGATGCCACTGCTTGGGGTGTGCCTCGGCGCCCAGATGCTGGGGGAAGCGACGGGCGCGCCGGCGCGCCGGGCCCCTTTGCCGGAGATCGGCTGGATCGAGGTGGAGGTCACCGACGCGGGTGCGGTGGATCCCCTGATCGGGCCGTTGGCGCCGCGGCTGCGCGCGTTCGCGTGGCATAGCTACGAGGTCCCGCTTCCCGCCGGCGCGATTGCGCTGGCCCGCTCTGACACCTGCCTGCAGGCGTTCCGGATCGGTGAGCGCGCATGGGGCATCCAGTTCCACGCTGAGGTCACCGCGGCCGACGTGGGCCATTGGATCGAGGAATACCGGGGCGACGCCGACGCCGTGCGAATTGGGCTCGACCCGGACGCCTTGCGTGTGGAGACCGACGACGCGATCGAGGCTTGGAACGCGGTCGGGCGAGGCGTCTGCGAGCGCTTTCTGACTGCGGCCGGCAGTCAGCGCTGAGACTTCGCAGCGAGCGCACGGCGCAGCGCCCGGTATGGGGTCTCCCCCTTGCGCTGCTTGACCAGCTCACGGCTGACGCGGCCGACGTAGGCTTCGGTCGAGCCGTCACCGCGGACGTCGAGGCCGGCACTGAGCGACGGGATCAACCGCTCTGGCC
>CAXMLR010000598.1:0-5972 GCA_964194275.1 uncultured Solirubrobacterales bacterium | reverse complement strand
CCATCGCACCCTCCTCTGAACGAGCTCACGTGCTTTGACTTACGTGCTAGACGCCGACAGCGGTCCCTGTGGTGAAGGGACCTCTTGCGCATCCGGGCACGTACAGGAGACGATGGGCGTCGATCGTGTCCAGACCCGCTAAGCCGGTGTCGACCGGCGCCAATGCGCTCGCGGCCGAACGCCCCGTCCCGGTGCGCCTCAGCAGGCGTCCGCGCAGCGAGCGGGGTCTGATTCGAGGCGCACAGTCGGGCTCGGAAGTGGACCTCGAGGAGTTGTTTCGCCGTCATTGGCGACGGGCGTATCGGGCCGCGTTCCTGGTCGTCCACGACCATGCCGCCGCGGAGGACATCGCCCAGGAGGCGTTCGTCGCCGCCATCCGCACGCTCGACCGGTTCGATCGGGGGCGGCCGTTCGGGCCGTGGCTGGGGCGAATCGTCACCAACCGGGCGATCGATTGGACCCGGTCACGCGCGGCCAGGCACGAAGCCGACCAGGACGTGCCCGAGCACGCCGCTGCCGCCGAGCCGACCTGGGGCAGCCTCACATCCGAGGTCCTGACGGCGCTGGCCGCGCTTTCGCCGGAGCACCGCGCGGTCGTGGTCATGCGCTACGTCCTCGAATACACCCCGGGCGAAATCGCGCGAGCGCTCGAGGTGCCCCGCGGCACGGTCAATTCCCGCCTACGCCGGGCTCTCGATGTCCTCGATGCGCAGCCGCGCGCGGGCCTCGCATGACTCGGCGTCCACGCAACGACGTAGCGCGGGAGCTGCAACGCCTTCGCGCCCCCGACGAGCACGGCGCCGAGGATCGCGCCTGGGCGGTGGTGCGCTCGGTGTACTCCGAGCGCACGACTACCCGTCCACGCTGGAAGCTCTGGCGCCTCGCATTCGCCCCGGTCGGCCTGCTGGTCGTAGGGGTGCTGGCGCTCACCCCCGCCGGCGCCGCGGTCCGCCGCTGGATCGATCTGTCTCTCGGAGTACCGCATGCGAGCCAGGCGATTTTCGCGCTGCCGGCGGCTGGCAACCTGCTCGTGTCAGGGCCGACAGGGGCGTGGACGGTCTCAGTCGACGGGGCCAGACGGCACCTCGGGCCATGGCCGCAGGCGAGCTGGTCACCCCACGCGATCTACGTCGCCGTCGCCCGCGGAAGTCAACTAGCCGCCATCGACACACGCGGGTCGGCGCGCTGGACTCTCGCGCGCCCCGGGGTCAGGTTTCCGCGTTGGTTCCCGCCGAGCGGGTACCGTGTGGCCTATCTGAGCACCGGCTCGCTGCGGATCGTTGCGGGGGACGGCACCGGCGACCGCCTTCTGGCTCGGCACGTCGCTCTCGTCGCGCCGGCTTGGCGCCCTGACCATCCATACGAGCTCGCCTACAGCGTCTCTCCGGGCACGATCGTCGTCCGCGACGCCGACGGCGGCCGCGTTCAGTGGTCTCGGCAACTGAGCTCACCGCCCCGCCGGCTCGCCTGGTCAGCCGACGGTGGCCGCCTGGTCGTTCTCTCCCGGGACGCGGTCGTCGTGCTCGACGGGCGTGGGCGCGCGCTCACACGCGTCGCGCTCGACCCGGCGCATCCCGCACTCGACGCCGCGCTGTCTCCGGACGGCCACACCCTCGCCCTGTCCACCAGCAGCGATCTCACTCTCACGGACCTGCCACCGCTCGCCGAGGCTCCTCGGCGGGTGTTCACGGGGGACGGCCTGCGCCAGCTCGCGTGGTCCCCCGACGGACACTGGCTGCTCGTCAGCTGGCCGGCCGCCGATCAGTGGATCTTCGTCCGCGCCACCGGCGCCCCGCGGATCGCCGCCGTCTCGCGGATTGCCGAGCAGTTCAGTCCCGGCGCGGCCTCCCACCAGTTTCCTCAGCTGGACGGATGGTGCTGCACGAGCACCGGCGGCGCTGGCTGAGGGACGGTCGACGGCTCACGTGAAGGCGAGGGTTTACGAAGGACTCACGCGCTCGAGGCGTTTCGTCGCGCTCGCCTCGTGGGCGGGCATGGAGTCCGCGCGGGAGATCTCGGCCACGTGAGGCGCGACCGCGCGTACGCCTTCATCGGTCTCGATCCGCTGGTAGGTCAGCGTCTTGAGGAACTTGGCCACCGAAAGGCCACCGGTGTAGCGCGCTGCGCGCCCTGTGGGCAGAGTGTGATTGGTCCCGATTGCCTTGTCAGAGAACGCGACGGTGGCACGGGAGCCCAGGAACAACGAGCCGTAGTTGCGCAGGCGCTCGTGGTACCACGCGTCGTCGGCCGTGTGGACCTCGAGATGCTCGGTGGCGACCTCGTCGGACAGCGCGGCGGCGTGCTCGCGTCCGCGCGCCACCATCACGACTCCGTGATCGTCCCACGCGCGCTGGGAGGTGTCATCGGCGCCGGCGCGGTGAAGCGCGTCGAGCTGACGGGCGATCTCGTCGATGACCGCGTTCCCGAGCGCTTCGGAGGTGGTGATCAGGACGGCGGGCGACGACGGGCCGTGCTCGGCCTGGGCGAGCAGGTCGGCGGCGACCAGCTCTGCGTCGGCGGTGCCGTCGGCGATCACCGCAACTTCTGAGGGGCCGGCCAGCAGATCGATCCCGACGCGGCCGAACAGCTGACGCTTGGCCTCGGCCACCAACGCGTTGCCGGGGCCAACGATCATGTCCACCGGGCCGATCCCCTCGAGTCCGAACGCCATCGCGGCGAGCGCCTGGACTCCACCGAGGGCGAAGATGCGGTCCGCGCCCGAGGTCGCGATCGCGTGCAGCGTGGGGGCATGGATCGTGCCCCCGCGCGGCGGCGAGCATGCCACCACCTCGTCGACACCCGCGACCTTGGGCACGAGCACGGTCATGAACGCACAGGCCAGCATCGGCACCCGGCCGGAAGGACAGTACGAGCCGACCGAGGACACGGGCACCTGGCGTTGACCGAGGAACACGCCGGGCAGCGTTTCGGCCTCGAAGTCGGTCAGGGTCGCACGCTGGAGCTGCGCGAAGTTGCGGATCTGCGTTTGGGCGAAGGCGATGCTCCGCCGGAGCGGCTCAGACAGGGATTCCGTCGCGGTGGCGATCTGGTCTGAGCTGATCTCAAAGCTCGGCGGATCCCAGCCGTCGAGCTCGCGCGAGTAGGCCCGCAGAGCGTCGATCCCGTCGCGCTCGATCCGCAGCAAGATTTCGGAAACCCGCTGGGCGACTGCCGGGTCGCGACCCGCCCAGGAGCTCGCGCCCGGGGACTTCAGGTAGACGGGCGGCTCCATCGCCTGAGCCTAGGCCGCGCCTGAGTAAAAAGCTACGCTTAGACTTCTTTCAGCTCCTCAAAGCATTGCCTTGACGCTTCAGCAGCTCCTCTACTTCCGCACTGCCGCTGAGATCGGTTCGTTCAACGCTGCCGCCCGCAGTCTGCACTGCACCCAGCCGGCGGTGTCCGACCAGGTGCGGCGCCTCGAGCGCGAGCTTGGGGTCTTGTTGTTCGTGCGGGCCGGGCGCGGTTTGACCCTGACGGAGGCCGGTCACGTGTTCCTGGCCCACGCCGAGCGCGTGAGCGGAGCCGCCGACGATGCATTGGCCTCAGTCGGGCGCCGTCACGAGTGGCGAGAGCAGCTGACCACGGTCGGGACGTTCCGCAACGCCCCCTACTACGACATCGCCGAGCTGGCCGCTCGCTTCCGCTTGGTCAACCCCGGGACGCGCCTGCGGCTGCTGGGTCAGAACTCGGCCGACGTCGCGACGGCGGTCCGGGATGGTGAGCTCGAGGCCGGGGTGGTGGTGCTGCCGATCGACGACGGCATGCTCGACGTGCAGCCGCTGTTCCACGACGATGTGCTGGTGGTCAGCGCCGACCGCGCCCGCACTCAGGTCCCGATGAGCATCGCGCGCCTCTCGGAAGTTCCGCTGATCCTCTATGACACGAGCCACGGCTTCGACGATCCGACGCGCCGCCAGCTCGCCGCCCGCGCCCAGCAGGCAGGATTCCTGATCGAGGCCAAGATCGAGGTGGAGCACGTCGAGACGGCACTGCAGCTGGTCAGCCGCGGGCTCGGGGACACGATCGCCGCGCGGGCGGTGACCCGGGCTGCCCACGTCCCCGCCAACGTCTTCGGCGTACCTTTTGCGGAGCCGTTCCGTGACTCCTTCGCCCTGATCACGCGCCGTGGGGCCAAGGTCTCGCCCGGCACGATGTCGCTGATCGAGCTCGTCCACGACTGGGCGAAGACGGTCGCGGGACGCCTGGCTACCGCGTGAGCTCGCCGTACATCTCGGGCCGGCGGTCGGCGAACGCGTCGGCGTGATCGGTGAGCCGCTTGTCCAGCGCCGGCTCGAGGTCGATGTCGGCGCCGAGCAGCCCCGGCCCACGGGATTCCGCGGCGACCCATCCGTCCACGCCGACGATCGTGGCACCGCCCGTCCACTCCATCCCGCGTTCGGGGCCGAGGCGATCGGCGCAGACGACTGCCATCCGGTTCACCCGCGCGGTGACCATCGCGATCAGCGCCTCCGGCGGTCGTTCGCCGTCGGGACGAGGCACCAGCGGCCAGTTCGTCGGGACCATCAACAGCTGTGCGCCGGCCAACGCGAGCGAGCGCGTCAGCTCCGGAAACTCGAGGTCGTAGCAGATCACCAAGGCGATCCGCCCGACCCGCGTGTCGATCACCGGGGGCGGTTCGCTGCCTGCGGCGAAGATCAGCTTCTCGGCGTCCCACAGATGCAGCTTGCGGTACACCGCGCGCAGCCCGGTCCGGTCGAACACCGCGGCGCTGTTGTAGAGCTGGCCGTCCTGCCCGCGCTCGCAGAAGCCGCCCGCAAGCACGATGTCCGCCCCTCTCGCCTCGGCCCCCCACTCGCGCAGGATCTCGTGGTCAGGCGTGATCGCCACCGAGGCTGCCTCCTCGGTGGTGGTGAACATGTACCCCGAGGTGACCAGCTCGGGCAGCACCACGACGTCCGCTCCGGTGCCGACAGCACCGCGGATCGCGTCGACGGCGAGCGTCCGGTTGGCCTCGAGGTCTCCGAGCGTCGGCGCGAGTTGCGCGGCGACGACGCGCGTCACGCTTCGGAGGTGCTGGCCATACCGACCCGTACGCGGCCGGCCAGCCCCGGTGCCACCAGGACGACGACGAAGCCGATGACCAGGTAGGCGAGCTCGATGTAGGGGAGACGCGTATACGTCCCCACCTGCCCGACGAACACATTGCGGATGATGGTGTAGATCACGAACGCGAAGCCGAGGGCCGGGATCACGATCTGCCAGAGCGGCGCCGTGCGTTCGCCGCGGAAGAAGAGGAAGCGGATCGCCCCGACGGTCGCGAGCACGTAGGCGACGAGGAGCAGGACCGTGCCGACCTGCAGCGCGTAGAACGTTGCGTTGGTCACCGATACGCTCCCGAGCTGCTCCGCCACCAGGTTGGCGACGATGATGATCAGCACGACGACCAGGGCAGCGGCGGGGGCTCCGTGCTTCGACAGGCCGGCGAGACCGGTGCGCTTGCCCGTCGCGTCGCGGGCCTGGGCGAACATGATGCGCGCCGCTCCGCTGGCCACGCCGAGCGAGATCGCGAACAGACTGATGGTGGCCATCAGGTTGAGCACGTCGGCGTACACCGAGCCGAGATACGACTTGCCCAGGTCGCTGAACGGAAGGCCATTGGTGTAGGCGGTGACGCCCGCGGCGTTGGTGCCGTAGCCGAGCGACTGGGCGGCCGCGGTGAGGAGGTAGAACGCGCCGACGACAACCACCGCCACCTTGATGGCGCGTGGGATCTCGGTCTTGGGACTCTGCGTCTCCTCACCGAGCGCGGCGGCGCCCTCGAACCCGGCGAAGGCGAGGAAGCCGTACACGGCTGCGTGGGCGATCGTGCCGAGGCCGCTGCCGCTGGGGAGCTGCAGGAAGTGTGCGGTGAAGGTCTGGCCGGTCGGGCCGTGGCTGACGATCAGGCGCACGAGGATCACCACGCTGAGGATCGTGACGAGGATGAGAGTGTCAGTCTCTCTGTGTTTCAC
>CAXMLR010000597.1:0-2032 GCA_964194275.1 uncultured Solirubrobacterales bacterium | reverse complement strand
AATACAGGGCGCGCGGGATCCGAATCGTCAGCGAGCGAGAAATGGATGTGACACGAGCTGCCCTCGCGCTCGTTGAACTTGGCCATGAAGCTGATCGACATTCCTTCCTGGGCGGCGATCTCCTTGGCCCCGTTCTTGTAGATCGAGTGCTCGTCGGCAGCCCGCAGCGCGTCCGCGTAGCGGAAATTGATCTCGTGCTGTCCGAGGTTGCACTCGCCCTTGGAGTTCTCGACCTCCAGCCCGGCGCCGTCCATCGCGTTGCGGATTCGCCGGATCAGCGGCTCGATCCGGGCGGTGCCGAGCAGCGAGTAGTCGACGTTGTAGAGGTTCGCCGGCTCGAGGTCGCGATAGGCCTGATGCCATGCCTGCTCGTAGGTGTCGCGGAAGACCAAGAACTCGAGCTCTGTGCTGGCATTGGTGCTCCAGCCCCGTTGTGCCAACCGCGCCAGCTGGGCGCGGAGGACCTGCCGGGGCGAGGCGAGCACGTCGGAGCCGTCGGCCCAGGCCAGGTCGGCCAGGCATAGCACCGTTGCATCCTGCCAGGGCACCGGTCGCAGCGTGGCCAGGTCCGGGCGCATCACGAAGTCGCCGTAGCCGCGCTCCCACGAGGACATCTCGTATCCCTCGACCGGCGTCATCTCGACGTCGACGGCCAGCAGGTAGTTGCACCCCTCTGCGGCGTGCTCAGCGACCTCCTGGAGGAAATGGCGAGCGGTCAGTCGCTTGCCCTGGAGCCGACCTTGCATGTCGGTCAGCGCGAGCAGAACGGTGTCGATCTCCCCGCGCTGAACCAGCGCCCTCAGCTCCTCCAGCGTCATCGCGCGGCTGAAGGTATAGGAACCGAGCCTTAATCGCTAGGTTTCACCCATGGCGGAGCTGACCGTGATCGTAAATCGGCTTCAGGATCGCCTGGGGAGGGTGGTCGGCTCGCCGCAACCGCTCGACGGCGGCATCACCAATCGCAACTACCGGGTGCGCTTCGGCCAACGCGACTATGTGGTCCGCCTGCCGGGTCGTGACACCGGACTGCTCGGGATCAGCCGGGAAGCCGAGCGGTTGGCGAACGAGACGGCCGCCGGGCTCGGGTTCGCTCCGCCGGTCGCGGCCGGTGGCGACGATTATCTGGTCACGGACTTCCTCGTCTGTGAGCCGGTAGACCCGAACGCGCTGCGCGCCGGGCCCGAGGCCGTTGCGCGCGCCCTGCGCGCATTCCACGAGTCCGGCGTGGAGTTGCCCGCCCGCTTCTGGGTGCCGGAGCTGCTCGATCAGTACGCGGCGATCGTCGGCCAGCGCGGGGGCTCGTTGCCTGACGCGTACGCCCCGACCCAGGCCCTGGCGCGGCAGATCGCGGAGGTGCTCCCGCTCGATCGCCCGCTCCCATGCCATGACGACCTGCTGCCGGCGAACCTGCTCCAGCTTGCGCCGGGCTCCGGCGCCCCGCCTTCGATCGTGCTCGTTGACTGGGAGTACGCGGGCATGGGCCACCACTTGTTCGACCTGGGCAACCTCGCGGTCAACAACGATTTCGACACGGCGGCCGAGGACCGTCTGCTCACCGCCTACTTCGACGCGCCGCCCACCGGCGCGCGCCGCGCCGCGCTGGCTCTGATGCGGATCATGTCCGACGCCCGCGAGGCTGCCTGGGGCGTCATCCAGTCGGTGATCTCGGAGCTCGACTTCGACTTCGACGGGTACGCGGCCAAGCACTTCGACCGCCTGTTGGCGAAAGCCGCAGACCCACAGTTCGACGAGTGGCTGGAGGGCGCCCGCGCGTGAGAACGAGGATCGTCCGCCATCCGGAATCGGTGTCGATCGTGGCCCTCTCCAGCGACGCGCTGGTGGTCGTCGTCCAGCGCCGGCCGGGGGCGCCGGATCCGACGGTGGAGCTTCCCGCCGGGTGCCTCGAGCCGGGCGAGAAACCGGCGGCCGCAGCAGCGCGTGAGCTCCGCGAGGAATGTTCGCTGGCGGCGCAGTGCTGGCGAGGGTTGGGCAGCTTCTGGGCCGCGCCTGCGTACTCGACCGAGCGCGTCCA
>CAXMLR010000596.1:0-4885 GCA_964194275.1 uncultured Solirubrobacterales bacterium | reverse complement strand
GAGACGGTCTCGAACATGGCGGAGGAGGCCCAAGACCCCGGGCACGACATCCCCAAGTCGGTCAACCTCGTCCTGATCGCCGTGCTCGGCGTGTACGCCGGCATCTCGGTCGTCGCGCTCTCAGCGCTGCCGGTCACCCAGGACGCGCACGGCCATTTCGCGACGCAGCTGGGCACGACGTTCGAGAGCGACCCGGTGCTCGGCATCGTCTTGCATCTCGGCCTCGGGCACGCACTGACCGTCGGGTTGACGTACTACGTGGGGATTCTCGCCGCGACGATCCTGTTTATTGCGACCAACGCCGGGCTGATCGGCATCTCGCGCCTGTCGTGGTCGCTGGCCGAGCACCGCCAACTCCCGTCGCTGTTCAGCGCACTGCACCCGCGCTACCGCACGCCGGCGTTCACGATCGTCTTCTACTCGGTGCTCGCCGCGCTGCTGATCATCCCAGGCAAGACCGACTTTCTCGGCAACCTCTACTCGTTCGGGGCGATGCTTTCGTTCACCACCGCTCACGTCGCGGTGATCGCGTTGCGCTTCAAGGAGCCCGAGCGCGAGCGGCCCTACCGGATGCCGTGGAACATCAGGATCAAAGGCCGCCAGCTTCCCCTGACCGCCGTACTCGGGGGTTTTGGCACGCTCGCCGCGTGGGTGTCGGTGATGGCGCTGCACGTCGACGCTCGTTACGTCGGTACCGGCTGGATGATCGTCGGCCTGGGCGGCTACGTCGCGTTCCGGCACCGCCAGGGCCTGGATCTCACCTCCCAGCACCGCATTCCGCATCGGGTGCGTCCCGCCCACTTCATCGAGCTCGAGTACCGCTCCGCCCTGGTCCCGATCTTCGGCACCGACGTCGACGCCTCGGCGCTGCGCTCGGCGGCGAAGCTGGTGGGCGAGGGGGCGCTGGTGGACGCCGTGTACGTGCTGCGGGTTCCCAACCAGCTATCGCTCGACGCGGGCTTGGAGGAGGAGGAGCGGCGCGGGTTGAGCGTCCTCGAGAGTGCCAAGGTAACCGGTCGCAAGGCCGGCCTGAAGGTGCGCACGCATCTGATCCGGACCCGCAACCCCGGCGCGGCGATCGTCGAGGAGGCCGAGCGCTCACAGGCCGAGATCATCTATCTGGCCACCGCCCACGCACCTGCCTCCGAGCGCGCGCTGGGTCCGACGGCCAGCTACCTGCTCGCTCACCGCCCGTGCCGCGTGGTGATCGAAACGCCGGCCGTAGATCCGCCCGAGGGGGCGCAGCCGCCCTCGCACGCCGCGCGCCAGCCGGCACGGATCAGCGGGTAGCGACGCCCGGGCGGGGAGCAGGGATCTGAGGGGCGCTTGAAGGAGTCCGTCGGCTGGGGGCGAATCGCAGGACATGCTGCTCAGACATCGCCCGCCCCGCATCGAGCCTGTACCCACCAAGCCCAGCCAGGGATTCGAGCATCTCGACGAGAACTGGATCGCGGTTCTGCGCTGGCTGCAGGCCAGCCGCATCGAGTTCGTGCTCGTCGGCCCGGTCGCCAGAGCTGTGCGCGGAGAGTCTGGCGCGCGCGGCCCGGTATCGATCGTACCGGCACCCTACGGCCGCAACCTCGATCGCCTGGCGCGCGCCCTATGGGGTGTCCACGCCCGGCTGCGGATGGACACCGGAACCGAGGGGGAGTCGGGCGCCGACACCGTCCCGGTGAAGCTGAGCGCGGAAAAGCTGGTGCGCAGCCAGCGCTGGACTCTGCGCTGTGGCGTCCACGACATCGACGTCGAGGGCCGGCCGGCAGGTGTGCCGCGCTATCAGGAGCTGCTCTACGAGGCGGCCAAGTTCGAACTTGCCTCCGACGTGAAGATCGAGGTGGCTTCGCCGGAGGACGTCGAGCACTACGAACACGTCCGCCGCACCGGGCTCGCGCCTGAGATCAGGATCAGCCGGAAGTCTTCGCCGGCAGCCCAGTAGGCCTCGCCAAGCGCCGGTTGCAGCTTTATAGGCGGGAGAGGCGCCCGCAGTAGCCTGGGGTGCATGCCCAGACGCGCCGTGCTTGCTCTACTGGGCGCGGATGCCGGCGCCGCGCTACTGGCCATCACGTGGTTCGTGACGTTTCATCTCGGCATCGCCGAACGTGCCGATCAGGCGATCTACAGTGGATTCGGCAGCCTCGGCCAGCATCCCCGGCTGGGCTCGATCGCCACCTTCATCGCTCAGTTGTGCAATCCGACGCCGTACGTCTACCTGGCCGCCGTGCCGTTCGGGGTGGCGCTCGCGCGTCGGCGCTACTGGGTGGCGCTGACGATCGGCGCAATCCTGCTCGGGGCCAATGTGACCACCCAGTTGCTCAAGCCCCTGCTGTCCGCGCCCCGCGCGTCAAACCTACTCGCCGACACCCTCTCGCCCGGTCCGGCCTCCTGGCCCAGCGGTCACGCCACGGCGGCGATGTCGCTCGCGCTGTGCTGCGTCCTCGCCGTCCCGGCCCGGTTGCGTCCGATCACCGCGGCGCTCGGAGCGGCGTTCGCGGTGGCCGTCAGCTACTCGTTCATGTCGCTGAAGTGGCACTACCCCAGCGACGTGTTCGGCGGCTTCCTCGTCGCCGGGACATGGGCGCTGGTCGCCGTCGCGGTGGTGTTCGTCGCCGACGGCCGGCGGCAGCGGCCCGGCGTGGGGGAACCGGTGGCGAAGCTCTCGCTGCGAGAGACCCTCGGACCACCGGCGCTGACCCTCGCCGGAGCGCTGCTGCTGGCGCTGGTGGTCGTCTTCGCGCGGCCGCATCAGGTGATCAATTACGTGCAGCTGCATCACACGTTTGTCGTGGGTGCGGCGGCCATCGCGGCCACGGCGATGGCCGTGGCCACGGTCATGACGCTGATTCTCCGGCGCTAGCTGGGCCCTACCGGTAGCGGCCGGGCTCCCACAGCGGCTCGTCGTCGCCGTTGGCCCCTCGGGAGAGAATGAACAGCAGGTCCGAGAGCCGGTTCAGATAGCGCACAACCTCGGCGTTGACCGCGTCGCCGCAGGCGATGGCGAGCCGCTCGGCGCGGCGGCAGACGGTGCGGCACACGTGCAGATGCGCGGCCGCTGGCGTGCCTCCAGGCAGCACGAACGACTTCAACGGTTGGAGGGTCGCGTTGACCTCGTCACAGCGCCCCTCGAGCCACTCCGTCTGCTCCGGCAGCACGCGCAGCCGCTCTCGTTCGGGGTCCTCTGGCGCCGAGATGTCAGCGCCGAGGTCGAACAGGTCATTCTGGATTCGCCGCAGCCACGGGTCGTAGCTGGCCGGCAGTTGTGCGACGGTCAGGGTCAGCCCGATCTGGGCGTTCAGCTCATCGACCGTGCCATAGGCCTCGATCCGAGGATGGGTCTTGGGCACCCGGCTCATGTCGCCGAGATGGGTCTCCCCGCCGTCGCCAAGCCGGGTGTAGATACGAGTCAGGTTGACCGTCATCGCGTGCTGCAGAGTCTACGTCCTACCCCCGGTGCTTTCGCGGTACGATGAACGCGTTCAAGGTCGGTGGAGATGGGAAGCCGGTGCGATTCCGGCGCGGACCCGCCACTGTGACCGGGGAAGCCGTCCGCATGGACGCCACTGGAGAGCATCGCTCGCCGGGAAGGCGCGGTCGGTAGGCCCGGGAGCCAGGAGACCAGCCTCCGACCACAAAGCCGATACGCCCTCGCGGAAAGGGGTGGCCCTTTTGCATCGAATCCTCACCGGCTCCACGACTGGAGTCCTGGTCTCGCTGGCTTTGCTGGCCCCAGTCTCAGCCTCCGCAGCGCCCACAGCACCAATCTACGTCCGGGTCGAGGGGGCGGGCGCGACGCTGCTTGCCCTGACGTTGGTAAATCCCACTAACGCGACCGCGATCAAGGGGCACGCCTGCGCGGGCGCCACCGCCACCGGTGCCCTGGACCAGGGGACCGCGGGCAACTGGAGCGGCTCCTACAGCCACTCGTTCAAGGACTATCTCGTCGGCTCGATCCTCGGCGAGACGCCGACGGGCAACAACTTCTGGTCGCTGTGGCTCAACGGCCGCAGTTCGCAGACCGGAGGCTGTGCGACTCACCTGCACCCCGGCGACCACGTGCTGTGGTTCGACTGTCAGGCCGACGCCCATTTCAACTGCACCAATAACCCCCTGTCGCTGAGTGCCCCGCCGAGCGTGCGACGTGGACACCCGATCACCGTGACCGTGGATCAGCTCGACGGTTCCGGTCACGGCTTGCCGATGCCAGCAGCCGCGGTTACGGGCGCCGGTGCGGCCGGAGTGACCAACTCCTCCGGGGTAGCGACTCTGACCCCGAGCCGAACCGGGCTCATCTCGCTGCAGGCCCACAGGTCCGGTGCCACGCCGTCGGAACCGGTCTACGTCTGCGTGTACGCCAGCCGTGCGTCGGACTGCGGCAAGGGCGGATCCAACGGACCCGCCGTGCACGTGGCCGGCATCCTTGAGCAGCAGGTGTTCGGCCGCGGTCCGCGGCTGCTGCGCGGGACGGCCGGACCGGATCCGTCCGGCTTGACCGATGTGAGTCTCAGCCTGATGCGCAAGGCGCCGAACGGTCGCTGCTCGGTCTATGACGGTGCCCGCGGCCGCTTCCGGACGTCAAAGTGCTCCGCCGTCGCACCGGCGTTCTCGATTGGAGCGGACAGCAACTGGTCCTACCTGTTGCCGGCGGTGCTGCCGCAGGGCGGCTACCGGCTCACGGTGATCGCCAGTGATGGCAGCGGGCGCCAAACCAAGCGGGAGGTCGGCGCCTCGGTGCTGGACTTCAGCGTGACGGCTGGAAAACGGTGAGGCGACTCATCGTCTCGGGAACGGTCGCGGCGGCGCTGGTCGCCGTCGCGGCTGCCGCACCGGCGGGTGGCTCGCCGGCCCACGGGGCGAACGGCAGCCAATCCCCGGCCAGCCCGCCCCCCCG
>CAXMLR010000595.1:0-3286 GCA_964194275.1 uncultured Solirubrobacterales bacterium | reverse complement strand
CGGCGGCGGCGCCGAGCGCGGCCGCCCACTCCGCGACCGTCTGCGCTGGCGTCAGCTGGTCCACCACCTGGGCCACGCGGTCGACGAACTCGGCCATTCGTCCCGCCAGATCGATGGCGCCGCTCTCGACGTCGTCGAGCGGCAGCATGTCGCCGACCATCCGGCGATCCTCCTCGGTCATCGCCACGCCCAGGAGGATCCGGTCAAGCCCGGCACGCCACGTGTTGGCCTCGACGACGTCGAGTCTGAACGGCGCCCGGTGCTCCTCGTCGAGTCCCCAGCGGATCCCGCTGTCGAGGACCCACTCCTGCATCCGGGCCACGTCGTCGTCGTCGAAGCCAAAGCGCCGGCGCACCGGCTCGCGGTCGGCCAGATCGAGCAGCTGCGAGGCGGCCATCCGCTCGTCGGCCAGCGCGAGCAGCAGCGAGACGACGCCCAGAACCGGGTTGGTCTGGCGCAGGCTGCGGTCGGCGAGGCGGACCCGGAGGTCGGGCAGACGGCGTGCCTGGTCGGTCGGCTGCTCGTCCTCAGTGTCGGCCCGGCCCGCGCCGAACGCGGCCTGAATCAGAGGCGCCACGGTCTCTATGTCCGGGCACATGACGATCACGTCGCGCGGCTCAAGCGTCGGGTCCTGCTCCAGCATGTGGAGGATCGCGTCGCGGATCACCTCCACCTGGCGTGCGCGACCGTGACAAGCGTGAATCTGAACGCTGCGGTCGTCGGGATCGAGCGGCGGACGCAGATCCGGTTGCCGCGGCAGCGGCGGCCCAGGCGGTGGCTGGTCGCGGCGGATATCGGCTTGGATCCGCTGGAGCAGCGTCGTGGCCGGGGCGTCGATCGGGTGATGGTGGTCCTCGTATTCGTCGCCGGGACCCAGCACGAGCTGAAGCTCGCGCGAGTCCCGGCCCCACGAGGCGAGCAGCCGATTGGTGGCCGCCGACGCGGTCGGGTCGTCGCTGCGGCGCTCGATCGGTGGCGACTGGGTCGCTTGCAGCGCGAGCTTCACCCACAGAGCCGGCGATGGGTGCAGGACGAACAGATGCACGTCGCGAGTGTGAGCCAGTGCCCTCAGCACCTGCATGTAGCTGGCCGGGAGACGGGTCAAGCCGAACAGGGAGATGCGACCGGGGAGCTCGAGGAGGTCCGGCTGCTTGATCAGCTGGGCGGTCGCGGGGTCCAGACGCTCGGCGAGGCTCGGGGTTCCCACCCGCTCGCGCAGCCGCCGCCAGAGCTCGGCCTGCCACGCTTCACCGCTGCCCTCACCGCGGGCCCAGGCCTGGACCATCCGCGGGCGGCGGACCCCATAGTGGTCGTAGAGATCGGCGATGTGGCGGACGGTGGCGAAGCGGCGGGTCTTCTCGGGGATTTCGGCACTCGCGTCCGGGCTGCCCAGATGTCCGGCGAGCTCGGCCAGCCACGGCTCGCCCAGGCACTCGTCAACCGTCTGCAGCAGCAGCCACACGAGGCGCTCCGGCGCCCACGGGTCGTCATCGGGATCCACGCCGGAGGCGGTGGCCAGTGCCCGGCCGATCAGACGGCCTGGGAACGGAAACTCGATGTTGGCGCAGACCCCGTCGCTGCGGCCCTCCGACGCACCCAGGCAGGTGGACATGCGCTGCGTCAGCCAGCGCTCCATCCCGCGCGTCGGCACGGCAACGATCTCCGGCGCGAACGGGTCCGGGAGCGGGACCTGCAGGGTGGCGGCGAGAGCTCCGGCGAGAGCGTCGCCGCGTTCGGCGCGGTGGAGATGGAGCAACGGTCGCTACGACTAGTGCGCGGCCTTCGCGCCTTCCTGAGCCGCCTTCGTGCTCTCCTGCACCAGCGGCCGCTGACTTGCCCGCGTCGGTTTGCCGAGCAGCTGCGTCATCCCGTATTCGATGCCCTGGCACAAAATCCCGATGTCCGGGGCAGTATCGAGGTCTCCGGTGACGCCGAAGTTGATGCCGCCGTCGTAGGAGAAGATCGCCACGCCGATGCGCACTTGACCGCCGAGCGGAACGAACGGGAACGCCTCGAGCATCCGCCGGCCGGCGAGGTAGAGCGGATGCTGGGGACCGGGGACGTTGGTCGTGACGGTGTTGACGCTGTTCTGTGGCAGCCGCGTCGCCACCCGGCCACCCAGGGCCAGCAGCACCCCGGGGGCAAAACCGCCAAGGGCGGTGAGCCGCTCCGCGGCCACGGCCTGGCCGGAGCTCTTGAGGTCCTGCATCTGTTCGTGAATCGCCCCGAGCCGCTCGACGGGATCCTCGAGCGCCACCGGCAACTCGGCGAACATCGCCGACACCTTATTGTTGTACGTGCCACGCTCGCTGTCGGTCCGTACCGACACCGGCACCATCGTGCGAATCA
The DNA here is from genome assembly GCA_964194275.1 of uncultured Solirubrobacterales bacterium. Classification (GTDB taxonomy): domain Bacteria; phylum Actinomycetota; class Thermoleophilia; order Solirubrobacterales; family Solirubrobacteraceae; genus Palsa-465. The sequence goes on along the minus strand of CAXMLR010000595.1, from coordinate 937 downwards.
CGCGATCCTCGACGTCCTCGCCGCGGTGCAGGAGAAGTTCCCGGAAGCCGTTGGTGATCGCGGCGAGTACGACGTCGTTGACCGTGCCGCCGTGCAGGCCGCGGATCTCCTTGATGTCGGCCAGGCGCGCGCGCGCCCAGTCCCACGTCCGGTGCGGCCCGATCGGACCGTTCAGCGAGCTCGGGTTCGGGCTGAGCAGGCTGCGCATGTTGACGATCCCCCGCGCTGCTCCGGCTGCCTGCATCGCCACCTTCCGCGGTCCGCGGACGGCCGCAAGCACCGTGCGCACCACCTCGTAGGGACTGGCGGCCCGGAGCGTCAGCGAGTGCGTCATCAGGCTGGTGGCGCTCGGTTCGGGCGATGGCGTCCAGTCGTCTGCTGCCGGCGGCTCCGGGTCCCGCTCGTCATCCAGGATCACGCTGAGCAGATCAGTCGCCGAGACCCCGTCGACCATGCAATGGTGGGTCTTCGAGATCAGCGCCCAGCCGCCGTCCTCGAGGCCCTCCGCCACCCACAGCTCCCACAACGGCTTGTTGCGATCGAGCTGCTGCGACATCACCCGCCCGACCAGGTTGCGGAGCTCCTGCACCCCACCGGGAGCCGGCAGCGCGGTCCGCCGGACGTGGTAGTCGAGGCTGAAGTGCGGGTCGTCCACCCAGGCCGGCCGGCCCAGCGCCAACGGTATGAAGCGCACCCTTTGCCGGTAGCGCGGGACCAGCGGGAGACTCGCCGCCACTGCCCGCTTGACCTCTCCGGGCCCCGGCGCCGGACCCTCGAACAGCCCCACTGAGCCGATATGCATATGCGTCACCGCATCCTCGACATGAAGGAACGACGCGTCGAGCGGGCTCATCGTCTGCATAGGGTTCTGCTCCTCTGCTCAGCGGCTGGGACCGGCTGCCGACAAACCTAGCGCCTGGAGGCGCCCGAGTGGCGG
>CAXMLR010000594.1:0-4045 GCA_964194275.1 uncultured Solirubrobacterales bacterium | reverse complement strand
GGGGGCAGGCTGCGGCGCCCCACCCGCCGTCCCTATCTGCTCGTCTCGACGCTGACCGTGAGCGTCCCTCGCGGGGTCCGGCTGATCCGTTCCGCGACGCTGGACTGGGGTCGACAATGGCCGGCCGCGCCGGTGCCGAACGTGCCGCCGCCGCCCGGTCCCGTGAGAACTGTGCGTGCCAGCTCCCACACCCTGCTCGCTCGGCGAGGGGGCGTAGCTGGCGGACGCTCACAACCGTGAGCGCTCGCAACAGTGGCACGCGCGGTGTCCTGCGCTTCTCCGCCGTGCGCGCCCGGTTCGTCCGGGTCGTGATCACCCGCTCGAACGGGAGGGATCTACCGATGCTGGAGGAGCTGCGGGCGACGCGGTGAGTCGGTGAAGCTGCGCAGCCGCATCCTCGAGCCGGTCGTCGCCCCAGAACAGCTCATCGCCCACCGCCACCGTCGGAACGCCGAACGCCCCTGCCCCGTACGCGGCGCACGTCACCTCGCGCAGCGCCCGCTTGATCTATGGGTCGCGGCTGGCGTCCACGACCTCCCGCGGCGCGAGCCCAGCCTCCTCGGAGGCTCGGAGAACCTGGTCTGAGATGCTCGGGTCGCGCCCGGTGGGGAAGGCGGCCCGCCGCGCGCGCTGATCGTTTGACCCATCCCGGCTGAGGGTAAGCTTGAGTACTCAAGCATCGAGTTCGCTCTCACTTCCCTCAGACACCGGAGACCTCAACATGCCCAAGCTGATGATCGTGGTTGGGACTACCCGCCCGGGACGGGCCGGTATCTCCGTCGCCGAATGGTTCATCGACCACGCCCGTCGCCACGGCGAGTTCGACGTCGAGGTGGTTGATCTAGCCGAGCTGGAGCTGCCGATGCTTGACGAACCGAACCACCCCCGGCTGCGCCAGTACACCCAGCAGCACACGGTCGATTGGAGCGCGCAGGTGGATGGCGCCGACGCCTTTGTGTTCATCACGCCGGAGTACAACCACGGATATCCGGCGGCTCTGAAGAACGCGATCGACTACTTGCACTGGGAGTGGAGCGACAAGCCGGTCGGGTTCGTCTCTTACGGCGGCGTCGCCGCCGGGACTCGTGCCCTGCTGCAGCTCAAACAGGTCGTCTCGGTGTTGAAGCTCGTTCCGGTCAGCGAAGCGGTCAACCTTCCCTTCTTCTCGCAGTTCATCGACGAGGACGGGGTTCTACAGCCCAACGAAGAGATGGAGCAATCGGCGAGCGCGATGCTCGACGAGCTCCTGCGCATGGAGACGCGCTGGCGGCGCTGCGCAGCAGCCGCACTCACGCTCGGGCATGATGTGAGCCGTGCTGGCGGCCTTTGCCACGGACTTCGACCGGGAGGACACCCTGCGCGGGCTCAAGGTGGCCGAGCGCCCGGAGCCCGAAGCGCCTGAGGGGTGGGCCACGGTCGCCGTCCGGGCGGCATCGCTGAATCATCACGACCTGTGGTCCCTTCGCGGGATCGGGCTTCGTCGAGAGCAGTTGCCGATGATCCTGGGCTGCGATGCCGCGGGCGTCGATCAGGACGGCAACGAGGTTGTCGTCCATGCGGTGATCAGCAGCGATGACTGGCGCGGGGACGAGACCTTCGATCCGAAGCGCTCGCTGCTCTCCGAAAAGCACCAAGGCGCGCTGGCGGAGAAGGTGGTTGTGCCCCGGCGCAACCTCCTGCCGAAGCCGCCGGAGCTGACGTTCGAGGAGGCGGCGTGCCTGCCCACCGCGTGGTTGACCGCCTACCGGATGCTGTTCACCCGGGGCCGGGTCGTGCCGGGAATGACCGTCCTCGTCCAGGGCGCGACGGGCGGTGTCGCGACAGCGCTGACCATGCTGGGGAGCGCGGCCGGAGCCCGGATCTGGGTCACCTCGCGCTCGGAGCGCAAGCGGGCCCAGGCGCTCGAGCTCGGCGCAGATCAGGCCTTCGAGTCCGGGGCACGGCTGCCCGAGCGCGTCGACGTGGTGATGGAGACCGTGGGTGAGGCGACATGGTCGCACTCGATCAAATCACTGAAGCCAGGCGGGAGAGTCGTGGTTTGCGGCGCCACCAGCGGTGACGCCCAATCGGCCGAGCTCACCCGCGTGTTCTTTCTGCAGCTGTCGGTGGTCGGATCGACGATGGGTACCCGTGAGGAGCTCGAGCGTCTTCAGCGTTTCTGTGTCGAGCGGCGCGTGCGACCCAACATCGATCAGGTGCTGCCCCTGGCCGATGCCAGAACTGGCTTCGAGGCGATGCTGACCGGCGAGATCGCCGGAAAGATCGTCTTCACCACCTGAGACGAGCGTTCATCGCACCCGGGGGTCGGCGCGGACCCCTACCCATCGAGGCGCCGGCTCACCCCTCGTCGCGCTGGTTGGCCTGGGCTGACTCGAGCGCGTGCGTTAGCCGCTCGATCGGCTCGACCAGATCCTCCCGGTCGGCCTTGTGCTCGAGGGCGATTCGGATCGCGGCGATTTCCCGCGCCAGATAATCCGTGTCGGCCATCGAGCGCGCGGTCGCCTCACGGTCTCGCTCGATCTCGGCGCGCTCACGGTCGGCTTGGCGGTTCTGGGCGAGCAGGATCAGCGGCGCCGCGTAGGCGGCCTGGGTCGAGAACGCCAGGTTGAGCAGGATGAACGGGTACTTGTCCCAGCGCAGCGACAGCGCGGTGACGTTCAGCGTGATCCAGATCACCACAAGACCGGTCTGGAACGCCAGGTAGCGGCCGGTGCCGAGGAAGCGGGCGAGGCGCTCGGACAACCGACCGAACGTGTCCGGATCGTAGACCGGGCCGCCCGGAGTTCCGCGCGGGGTTTCGAGATCGTCGCGTCGCGCCATCAGTTCCCCGCCAGGGTAGCCCGCCAGTCGCCCGGTAGAACCCTGTCCAGTACGTCGTCGATCGTCACCGCGCCGATCAGCCGTCCGACCTCGTCGGTTACCGCGAGGGCGACGACGTCATAGGCGGCGAGGCGCCCGGCGACCTCACGATCTTTGAGGCTGGCGTCGACGGGCTCTGCCTCCTCGTCGAGACAACGACCGAGCGGCTTGCTCGGTGCCTCGCGCAGCAGGCGCTGGATCCCCACCGTGCCCTGGTAGCGACCCGTCGGAGTCTCCAGGGGTGGCTGCGCGACGAACACTTGAGCGGCCAGCGGAACCGGCAGGTCCGGGTCGCGAACGCGGGCCAGGGCTTCCGCGACCGTGGCGTGCGGGGCGAGGATCACCGGTTCGGGGGTCATCAGGCCGCCAGCCGTGTCTGGCTCGTAGGTGAGCAGCCGCCTCACCGGTTCGGCCTCATCTGGGTCCATCGCCCCCAGCAGCTCGGCGCGCTGGCTGGCTGAGAACTCCGCCAGAAGGTCTGCCGCATCGTCGGCCTCCATCTCGTCGAGGACGCGGGCGAGACGCGCGCGGTCAAGCCCTTCAACGATTCGCACCTGCTCATCCTCGGAAAGCTCCTCGAGCAGGTCAGCCAGCCGCTCGTCCTCGAGCGCCCCGGCGAGCACTCGCCGGCGGCTGAGTGGCAGTCGCCGGATCGCGGCCGCCATCTCCGCTGGGTGCAGGCCGCCCAGGGTCGCCGCCTGCCGGTCGACGGGTCGCTCATCGGCGAACAGCTCACCGGCCTCACTCCAGTCGAGCACCTCCGGGGCGCGCCGCCGACCGGGCACTCGCCGGTGTCCGAGGGCCACGGTGGCCACCTCCCACGCAAACGGTTCCGGGGCGGGCGTGATCCCGATGTCGACCACCTTCTGATCGCGCACCTCGCGGCCGATCAACTCTCCGTCGATCAGGCGCTCACCTGGCCGCAGCTCGAACTGACGCAGATTCACCGACGCCCGTCGCAGCCGCACGCCGTCATTCTCGATGTCCCCGACGCGCCCCATCCCGATGAACACCCGCCGCCGCTGCACGGCGACGACGAGCCCGTTCACGTGCGGCGGACGTCCGCCGAGGCCGATCACCACGTCGACCACCCGCCCGACGTCTGCGCCGTCGGAGCTGAGCAGGGGCAGACGCGTGAGTCTCGATACGTAGACGATGCGTCGCTCCATACTGCACATCGTATGAC
>CAXMLR010000593.1:0-1713 GCA_964194275.1 uncultured Solirubrobacterales bacterium | reverse complement strand
GGCGGCCGCGGCCGCGGCCGCGGGCAGGTTCCTCGCGCCCGTTGTCGCCGGACCCGCCCCGAAGAACGAACCAAATCGGGGTGCGCGGTTCGTGTTGCGGTTCTTTGCTCGGGCTGAGCGCGAACAACGAACCAAAATCGGCCGAGCGCTCGGGGTTCGGTTCTTTGTTCGGCCTTTCGGTTCTTTGTTCGGCCCCGGTTGAGGCTGACGGACGTGACGCACGCCAGTCGCGCCGCTCGACCGGCGGCGGTCAACCGGGCGCAGGTCAGACGGCGAGCGCCACACCCACCTGCAGCTTTAGCCCGTCGATCGTGACCGGCGCCGCCCCGTCCAGCGACTCGTAGCTGACCCGCACCGCCAGCGTCTCGCCCGCGATGTAGTCCTGATGTGCGCGAGCGGCGTCGACCAGCGCTTCATCGCCGACCAGTGTCAGCGCGATCCGGTCGGTGATCTCCAGCCCCGCCTCCCGGCGAGCGGCCTGCACCGCGTGAACGATCTCTCGCGCCCATCCCTCCACACGCAGCTCGTCGTCGATCTCGAGCTCGAGCGCCACCGCGTGCGAGCCCTCACGTTCCACCTGATAGCCGGCCAGCGGACGCATCGACACCAGCAGGTCCTCCGCCGTCAGTTCGTGGTCGCTCCCGCCGACGTTGATCGCCACCTGGCCGCCCGAGCGCAGAGCGGCTGAGACATGAGCGGGATCAAGCCCCGCCACGGCGGCGGCGACCATCGGCATCTGCTTACCGAACCGAGGTCCGAGCGCCCGGTAGTTGGGCTTGATCTCCGTTTCGCCCAGCTCGTCGGCTTCAGCGACGAAACGCAGTTCCCTGACGTTGAGCTCCTCGCGCACGACGTCTGACATCCGCTCGATCGCCTCGCGCTCGCTGCCAGTGGCCACCACCACCGCGGCGTGCAACGGCTGGCGGACCTTCAGCTTCGCCTGACCGCGCGCCGCGAGGCCCAGACGCACCGTCTCCCGCGCGACGGCCATGGCCGCCTCGAGCGCGAGGTCCCGCTGGCCCGGGACCGGGAAGTCGCACAGGTGCACGCTCTGCTCGGCGCCGTCGAGGTTGTCGTAGATCTCGTCGGCCAGGAACGGCGTGAACGGCGCGAGCAGCTTGGCCACCGTGGTCAGGCAGGTCCACAGCGTCGTGAAGGCGACGGGGTCGCCCTCCCAGAAGCGCCGGCGCGAGCGGCGCACGTACCAATTGGAGAGCTCGTCGACATACTCCGCGATCTCGCGCCCGGCCGCCGTCGCGTCGAACGCGTCGAGGCGATTGCGCACAGTCTCGGTCGTCGCCTGCAGGCGCGACAGCGCCCACCGGTCGAGCTCGGTTCCGGGGCTCGGCTCAGCGGCGCTGGGGGCGACTCCGTTGGCGTTCGCGTACAGGACGTAGAAGCCGTAGGTGTTCCACAGCTGGAGCATGAACTGCCGGACCACCTCGCCGATCGTCTCCAACGAGAAGCGATAGCCGTCCCAGGGATTCTTCGAGGTGAAGAAGTACCAGCGAAACGCGTCCGCGCCGTAGCGATCGATCACCTCCCACGGAACGACGACGTTGCCGAGCGACTTGGACATCTTGCGCCCTTCCTCGTCGAGGATCAGGCCCAGACACAGCACATTGCGGTAGGAGGATTGGTCGAACAGCAGCGTCGAGACGGCGAGCAGCGAGTAGAACCAGCCGCGGGTCTGGTCGAGCGCCTCGCAGATGA
>CAXMLR010000592.1:0-3153 GCA_964194275.1 uncultured Solirubrobacterales bacterium | reverse complement strand
GGCCCAATCCGTGCCCGCAGCCAGCGCGGGCTTCGGTCGTGTCCGCTGGAGCCGTGGGGCCAGCGGAGGCCGAGCGCCTAGATAAATCGCCAGAGATAGAAGCGCGTGCAGGAGCCGGCCGCGAGGATACGTACGTAGATGTCGCTGGCGTGACTCATGCGCGGCCCGAATTGTGGCACAGCTCCTCGAGCCCCGCAAGGAACCGGGCATTCTCCGGGTCGGTCCCCACCGTCACGCGGAGTGCCCCGGGCCGTCCCAGCGAGCCACCGGCGCGGACGAGCACGCCCTGCTCACGCAGACCGCTGACCACGGCAGCCTCGTCGAGGACCTCGGGCAGCCGCAGCCAGATGAAGTTCGCGTCGGACCGCGCAGCCCACAGGCCGAGGCCGCGAACGCCACGCTCTAGCTCGAGTCGCGCCGCGATCGTGAACGTCACCCGCCGTTCCACCTCGTCCTGATGGCGCAGGGCCTCGACGGCGGCCGCCTGCGCGGCTGAGTTCAGGTAGAACGGCTGCCGGACCTGGTCGACGGCGACCCGGAAGTCCGGTGAGCCGCATAAGGCGTAGCCGACCCGCAGCCCGGCCAGTCCGTAGACCTTCGAGAACGTGCGTAGCAGCACCAGGTTCGGATACCGGCGCAGCAACTCGATCGAAGCGTACGTGTCACCGAGGCTGAGCGCGAACTCGCAGTAGGCCTCGTCGAGGATCACGCAGACGTGGCTGGGAACTTGCGCCAGGAACACCGCGACGGCGTCGAGCCCCCACGCGGTGGACGTCGGGTTGTTGGGGTTGCAGATCATGACGAGCCGGGTGGCGACGGTGATCTCGGCGGCGATAACATCGAGGTCGTGACGCTCATCGCCGTCGAGCGGAACCTCAATCGCGCGCGCGCCCGCGGCGGCCGCAAGGTGCGGATAGACGCTGAACGCCGGCCAGGCGTAGATGACCTCGGCCCCGGGCTCGAGCAGCGCCTCACCGGCGGCCAGCAGGATGTCGCAGGATCCGTTGCCCAGCGCGATCCGCTCCGGCGCCACCCCATAACGCTCGGACAGCGCCTGGCGAAGCGGCGCGTAGCCCGGGTCCGGGTAGCGGTTCGTGCCGGCGAGCGTGCGGGCTGCGGCGTCGATGACCGCGGGCAGCGGACCGAAGCACGACTCGTTCGAGGCCAGCATCGCCACGCCCTCCCCGAGGTCGTAGCCCGAGGCCACCGGGTACACCGGGATGCGCTTGATGCGCTGCGCGAATTCGATCGGCACGAGCCGCCTATTGTGCCGACTCGAGGTCCGCGCGCAGCGCCCGCGTCTGGCCCAGGTACACGTGGCGCGGCTCGTGATCCGCCGCGGCGTAGTAGTGCACGAGCACGCGGATCACGCGGGGCATGGAACCGGGAACCGGGACCTCCCGCGCGCACAGCAGAGGGACGCGGTCCAGTCCGAGACGGCGCGCGGCGACGGCCGGAAACTCCGCGTTGAGGTCTTCCGTGCAGGTGAAGATGCAGCTGACCATCGCCTCGGCGGCGAGCTGGTTGCGCTCCATCAGCTCCCGCATCATCTCGTCGGTGCAGGCCAAGATCGCGTCGGCCGCGTTGCGCTCGACGCTATTGGCCCCTCGGAGCGCGAACAGCCGCATCGGCGCGTAAGTCTGCCAGAGGACCGACGGGCGGGCCCGGCGCGTCGACCTCGACGACGGTGGCACAGCCGAACTGCCTGACGCCGATCACCAGCGATCCGAGCACATGGCGGAGATTTGCCGAGCTCTGGCAATCCGCGAGCAGGTAGCGGGCTCCGGACCGGCGGACGAACAGCTTGGCGTTGTGCGGGCCGAGTTGGCCGGCGAACAGCCGTGCCGCTACATCGGTCCGCTTCAGGCATCCCGGCTCGGACCACAGGCAGTCCCCGACCAGCGTGTGCCGCCCCGTCCGCGAGGGCACGATCGCCCCCAGATAGCTGCGCGTGAGCACTCCCCCGGATTGCGGCTGATCGGCCAGGTAGTCGAGCGCGCTGCGCTCGTCGCGGTCGATGAAGTTGGCGTTGTCGACGGTGGGCGCAGCCAGTAACCGCGCCAGGTTCAGCTGAAAGATCGCCCCGGGAACGACGGCCAGGCACACCGCCGCCAAGATGACCGTCTGTCGTCGCCACCGCGGTACCCGAAGACGAGTTGCGCGCGCGCGCCGGACGAGCGCCCTGAAGCCCTCGGTCTGGACGCCCTGGACCGCGAGCACGCCGAGCGGGATCGTGATCCCCTCGAACGCGTGCAGCGGGGTGGCCCCGGCCGCGGTCGCCGAGAGCACGAAGACGACGAACGCGGCGATCGGCCAGGAGCGGGTGGCCGAGTCGATGAAGCCGTGGATCGGTCGCCGGTAGGCGAACAGCGCCGGCAGCAGCAGCGGCGCGATGTAGATCAGGATTGGCCAGATCGAGAACGAGTGCTTGCTGGCCTCGCGCGCCAGCTGCCAGGAGAGGTCGAGGTGCCCGAGGACGACGTAGTACAGCAGCGGCAGGCCGGTCGCGGCCAGCGTCAGCGCCGGCATCGCCAGGCCCGGCCGTCCCCGCCGGCGCCACAGCGCCAGCTCGGCACCGACCAGAATCAGGATCAGCAGCTCACCGTGCCACGGGTGCAGCAGGCTGGCCAGCGCGCCCAAAATGGCCGGGGTGAAGCTCAGCCGTCCGCGATCCCGCGCCTTGGCGTAGGCCACGATCGCGGCGACGATCGCGGCGATCGCCAACAGCGCGAACGTGTAGCCCCAGGAGAGAAAGGCCGGGAACAGGTCTCCCAGCACGGTGAACCGGCCGTAGGCGACCGTAAACGAGGCGAAGAACAGGGCCAGGACCAGCCCCGCTCGGCGAGACCACAGGCCGCTCATGCTGCGGCGCACGTAAGCGCGGACGGCGAGGAAGGTCCCGCCGACGGCGATCGGCTTCCACAGCAGCAGCGACAACCAGGGCACCAACCCGAGCGCGGACAGCCCACCGGACACGGCCACAGCAGGTTGAAAATAGTCAGCCGGGGTGGCACGCAGCACGAACAGATTCGAGGCGAACAGGTGCCGGGACGCATCCCGGATCCAGGCCAGATACTGCATCTGGTCGACGATGTAGACGCCGTCGGTGCCCGTCCAGACGCGTCCATGAACGACTACCTGCCAGGCGTCGAG
>CAXMLR010000591.1:0-2124 GCA_964194275.1 uncultured Solirubrobacterales bacterium | reverse complement strand
GTGTATAAGAGACAGGTCCTGGTCTATCCGGCGACCGACGGCGATCGCCCGCGCTGTCTGTTGGGCATCAGGCGACAGACGCTCGATCCGCAGCATGAACGCGTCACGCAGACTCTGGGGTGCGGCGCCGCGACCGTCGAGACCGGCCGCCAAGAGCTCCTCGGTATACAGCGGGTTGCCCTCGCTGCGCGCAAACAGACGCTGGATCAGCTCCCGCCGCGGAGCGTCACCGAGGATGTCGGTCAGCGCTTCGGTCAGCTCGTCGCGGTCAAATGGGGCCAGGTCCACCCGGCGAGCCCGCTCCAAACGTTCGAGCTCTGAGACTAACGGCCGCAACGGGTGGCGACGGTGGAGCTCATCGGCGCGGTAGGTGAGCAGCAACATCACACGCTCCTGGCGCAAGCTGCGGGCCAGGAAGGCGACGAACGTCCGGGTCGAGCGGTCGGCCCAGTGCATGTCCTCAAGCGTCATCAGCACGGGCTGGATCTCGCTGAGCACGTGGATCAGCTCGAGCAGCGCCTCGAACAGCCGCAGCTGGCCGGATCCATCCTGCACGCCACTGCGCTCGTGTCCGTCGTCGAGGCCAGGCAACAGCGCGGTGAGCTGGCTGCGGCTGCCCCGGCTCAGTTGCTCGAGCGCCGGATGCTGCTCGCGCACCAGCGGGCGCAACGCGCTCAGCAGCGGTGCGTACGGCAACTCCGTCTCGCCCTGCTCGACACTCTCGCCTCGCAGGGCCAGCGCATGCTCCGCGGCCAGCCGGTGCTCGAGCTCGCCGACGAGCCGCGTCTTGCCGACGCCTGAATCACCGCCGACCAGTACCACGACGGGACGTCGCTCCGCCGCTTCCCGCCAGGCCAGCTCCAGTTGCGCCAGCTCGCCGACGCGCCCGACGAAGTGGCTGCTCGTGAGCCGCGCTCGCATGCCCGAAGTATCGCGGGATGTGCAGCAAGGCCGCGATCCTGGATCGACGCGCCGGGCGCTCGCCGACGTAGGTTCGATGTCTGATGAGTCGCTGGATGTCCTGCTCACGAGCGGAGGCGACGGCGTGACTGAGAACGGGATGCATTTCTGACTCCTGTCGGTTGAATCCACTGCAGTCAGAATGAGCTGCGACCCCGGGGCGCACATCGGTAGATCGCAACCGATATGAGGAGCGCAGGCCTTAGCCTGAGCGACAGACCCCTTAGGCGGATGCTCGGCGCCCCCGCCAGGAAGGACCTGGCGTTACTCGGCTATCGGGAGTCCTGCCCCAGCGCTCTCCGGGCTCGACGGCGATCGCGTCGACGCCGAGATCTCAGCTGCGCTGACGTGCTGCGGATGGTGGCACGCCGCTAGGTGAGCACCGGCGTACTCGGTCAGCTGCGGCTCCACGGTATGGCATATCTCGGTGGCACGTGGACAACGGGTATGAAACACGCAGCCGCTCGGTGGCCACACCGGGTTAGGGGGCTCCCCCCCAACCACATTCCTGGTGCGGGCGCGATTCTGGGCCGGATCGGGGATCGGGAGCGCGGAGAGAAGCGCCGAGGTGTAGGGGTGGATCGGCTTTGCGTAGAGCTCCTCGGCCGGAGAGACCTCCATCAGCTTGCCGAGGTACATCACGGCGATTCGGTCCGAGACGTGGCGCACGACGCTCAGGTCGTGGGCGACGAACACGTACGAGAGACCAAACTCATCCTGGAGGTCGTCAAGCAGGTTGATCACCTGGGCCTGGATCGAGACGTCAAGCGCAGACACGGGCTCGTCGAGCATCATCACGTGGGGGTCCATCGCCAGGGCCCGGGCGATCCCGATCCGCTGTCGCTGGCCGCCGGAGAATTCGTGTGGGAACCGCTGCAGATGTTCTGGATGCAGCCCGACACGCTCGAGCAACCGTCGGCTCTCAGGTTCGACTTCGGCCTTGGCGACACCGCGGAGCCGCAACGGCGTGGCCAGGATCTGGCCGACTCGCTTGCGCGGGTTGAGCGATGCCTGCGGATCCTGGAACACCATTTGCATCTCACGCCGGATCGGCGCCAGCTGGCGGCGGCCGGCCTTGGTGATGTCGACGCCCCCGAACCGGATCGTCCCGGCGGTGGCATTGATCAGCCGGACCAGCGCCCGGATCAGCGTCGTCTTGCCGCA
>CAXMLR010000590.1:0-2494 GCA_964194275.1 uncultured Solirubrobacterales bacterium | reverse complement strand
GGCAGGCGGAGCGGCTCGCCGCGGGCTACGGCCGCGGCTCGGTCAGGTACGCGCTCACCCTGCTCGGAGCGATCCTCCAGCGCGCCTTCGAGAATGGCCAGATCCAGTCGAACCCAGCGCGAGCGGTGCGAAAGGCGGCGCTGCCGCGCCGCGCTGAGGTCCGTCCGCTCGCGCCGGCGTCGGTCGAACGAATGCGTGCCGCGAGTTCGCCGCGCGACGCGACGTTGATCAGCGTCCTGGCGTACGCCGGCCTCAGACCCGGTGAGGCGCTGGCGCTCCAGTGGCGCGACATCCGCGAGCAGACGATCCTCGTCGAGCGCGCCATCTCTCTTGGCGAGGAGAAGGACACGAAGACGGCGGCTCACCGGACGGTGCGTGTGCTCCAGCTGCTCGCCGTCGACCTCCGAGAATGGCGGCTGAGAAGCGGCCGGCCATCCGAAACCTCGCTGATCTTCCCGTCAGCGACCGGCGCGCCCTGGACGCTTGCGGCGTACCAGTCGTGGCGCCGGCGAGCCTTCAAGCGCGCGATCGAGGCGGCGGGGCTCGCGCACGGCCGTCCGTACGACCTCAGGCACTCGTTCGCGTCGCTGCTGCTCCACGAGGGGCGCTCGGTGATCTACGTCGCCCGCCAGCTCGGCCACGACGCTCGACTCACGCTCAGCACCTACGGGCACGTGATGGACGAGTTCGAGGACACGCCGCGGCTCGACGCGCAGACGGCGATCGCCGAAGCGAGGGCGATCGTGCACGACAGCGCCGTCTCCACCAGCTGACCCGCCCCCCGGAACACGTCCGCAGCTTCCTACCCCCGCCCGAACTGACGGATGGCGAGGGTGCACCAGGGGTGCATCAGGTTGACTCGCGCAGTCCTTTCGTGTCCCGTCATGACCACCACAGAATCGACGATTTGCAGGTATTTTCGGGACACTATGAGACAGGGGAGGACAATCCGATCTGCTTTGCAAGCAGGAGGTCGCCGGTTCGATCCCGGCTGGCACTGGCGGCTCCGGGCTGTCACATCGATTTCCTGCGCTTGATTTCAGAATCAAGCCTGATCGCGTCTGGGCGCAATACCCACGGTGGTGCGTACCTGGGCTGGGAGCGAGGGCTCGGCAAGACTATCGGCACATGCGCGCAGCTCATCACCGTGCTCGAGGCTGGTCCAAGGCTGCGATCCGCACCCTCGACCACGCCATCCAAGGAAGGCCCGAACCCAGCGGAGCGGATGCGGCTGCTGGATGGACACACTGATCCCTGATGCCAGGCCACATCCGCAGCCGCGCGTCCGCCGGCCGACCCGAATCAGGTCGACGCAGCCAGTACAGTCGTGGCATGGGCACTCATCGACAGCTGAGCCGCCCCGTAAGATCCCGTCTGGGGGACGAGCGGATGCGCGAATTTCTCGCGAACCGATGCGCCGCGGTTCTTCCTGCCGTGATCGCGCTGGCCACGCTGATCGCTGCGCAGAGCGCGACCGCTGCAGCGCAAGGCGGCAAGGTGTCGAGTGCCACCCCGATTAAGCACCTGGTGGTGATCTACGACGAGAACATCTCGTTCGACCACTACTTCGGGACCTACCCGCACGCCGCGAACCCGCCCGGCGAGCCGGCCTTCCACGCGGCTCCGGGCACGCCGACAGTCAACGGGCTAACGCCAGCTCTGCTCGCCCGTAACCCCAACAGCGCCAACCCGCAGCGACTGGACCGTAGCGAGGCGCTGACCTGCAGCCAGAACCACAGTTACACCGCCGAACAGAACGCGTTCAACCACGGCCTTATGGACAAGTTCGTCGAGAGTACGCAGAACGTTAGCTGCTCACCGCCATACGTGTCCAAGCCCGGCCTGGTCATGGATTATTACGACGGCAACACCGTCACCGCTATGTGGAATTACGCGCAGCGCTTCGCGATGAGTGACAACTCCTACTCGTCTGTCTTCGGGCCTACCACGCCTGGCCATCTCGACCTTGTCTCCGGGCAGACCCACGGTGCGACAACGTCGCAGCCCACCGCCGCGGTCGTCAACGGCACAGTGATCTCCACCGGAGGCGAGTCGGCGAAGTTCGAGGACTGTGCGCCGACCGGTGCCAAGGTCGAGATGTCCGGTCGCAACGTGGGCAACCTCATGACCGCCAAGGGCGTCAGCTGGGGCTGGTTCTCCGGCGGCTTCCGGCCGACCTCCCGCACCTCCGACGGCACCGCGATCTGCGCGTCGATGCACCCCAACGTCGGCGGGCAACTCCAGACCGACTATTACAGCGGCGGCTGGGTGGACCCCTTCCAGTACTATCAGTCGACCGCCAATCCACACCACTTCTCCCCCGCCTCGGTCGGGGAGATCGGACACGCCGGGCGGGCGAACCACCAGTACGACTTGGCCGACTTCTGGGCTGCCGTGGACGCCAAGAAGATGCCGACCGTGAGTTACCTCAAGCCTGCGGTCTACCAGAATGGGCATGCGGCCAGTTCCGACCCGCTCGATGAGCAGCGTTTCC
>CAXMLR010000589.1:0-2917 GCA_964194275.1 uncultured Solirubrobacterales bacterium | reverse complement strand
GGCCGCCGCCGCGGCCGCGCCCAGCCCGGGGGCCTCCTCGGCACCGACGTCCTCGGGACCGGCACTCGGTCCCTCGGGAGGGTGGGCGATCCCCTACGCGATCGTGCTGTGTGAGTCTGGCGGGCAGAACCTGCCGCCCAACAGCGCCGGGGCGTCGGGCTACTACCAGATCCTCCCGAGCACCTGGAAGCTCTACGGCGGGAGCGGTTCAGCCGCCTACCTGGCCGGCAAGTCTGAGCAGGATGCCGTCGCCTCGCGGATCTGGAGCGGCGGCTCCGGCGCGTCGCAGTGGGTCTGCGCCGGACTCGTGGGGATCCGTTAGGGCAGCATTTCCGCGGCCTCTTGCTTGGTGATCGCCTTGGCGAGGGGAACTTGGCCTGGCACCTCCAAAGGACCCCGCGTGAAGCGGACGCACACGCAGAGCGACTAAGCCGTGCGCCAGTCCGGCGTGGTGGCGAATCGACGATGCCGGGTCGAGACGGTCAGCTGGTCGAAGTGGGCCAGCGCCTGACCTGATCCGAACGCCACGCAGGTCAGCGGCGAGTCCACGCGGGAGACCGGCATGCCCGTCTCGGCCGCGACGAGCTCCGGGAGCCCCCGGATCAGCGTGCCCCCGCCGGCGAGCAGGATCCCGTCCCGGGCGATGTCGCTGGCCAGCTCGGGGGGTGTCTCCTCGAGCGTGTCCCGGATCGCCTGCAAGATTTCTTGCACGGGCACTCGGATTGCGCTTCGGACTTCCTCGCTGCGCAGCTGCACGGCGGTCGGCAACCCGGTGATCAGGTGGCGCCCGCGGACTTCGACCGTGGTCTCGGGGCCCAGCTGCACGACCGAGCCGATGGCGATCTTGATCGATTCCGCAGTTCGTGAGCCGATCGCCAGCTGATAGGCGCTGCGCAGGTAGTGGGAGATCGCCTCATCCATCTCGTAGCCGCCGACCCGCACCGAGCGCGAGATGACGATGCTGCCCAGCGAGATCACCGCCATCTCACTAGTGCCGCCCCCGACGTCGACCACCATGCGGCCGATCGGCTCCTCGATTGCGATGCCCGCTCCGATCGCCGCAGCGATCGGCTCCTCGATCAGATGCACCCGTCGCGCGCCCGCCGCCAGTGAGGCCTCCTCGACCGCTCGCTTCTCGACCTCGGTCACGCCGGAGGGCGCGCAGACGATCAGGCGTGGATGGGCCATGCGGCGACTCAGAACCTTCCGGATGAAATACCTGAGCATCTCTTCGGTCACCTCGAAGTCGGCGATCACGCCATGCCGTAGGGGACGCACGGCGGAGATCGTCGCCGGAGTACGGCCGATCATCCGCTCGGCCTCGGCACCGACGGCGTGAACCTCGCCGGTATCGACGTCCGAGGCGACGACCGACGGTTCTGAGACGACGATCCCGCGCCCGGCCACGTAAACCAGGGTGTTCGCTGTGCCGAGATCGATTGCCATGTCATTGACCCCCATACTCGGCGTCAGATGCATACGCGAGGTGTCGCGGCGCGAGCCGTCTCGGCGGAAGCCCATCGTCAGAGGGTGTCAGACTGGGGCCCTCGACGCGCGCTGCGAGGCGGCCGAGAACGGCTCGGGCGAACCCCGAGCCGCGCGTCGTCCGTCAGGCGCGGGCGGCTAGCGCTCGCCGGGCAGCTTGCGGGGATACTGCGAGACGGGCTTGGAGACGTCGAGTGCGGTGCTGACGATCCGGTTCTGCTCGAGGGAATGGGCGATCGGATAGCCCTCCCCGGACGCCGCCCGCTCCTGTCGGCCGATGTAGCCGAAGTCCAGGTGCTCGGGCAGGATTTGCAGCAGCCGGGGGGACATGAAGGCGCGGGCGCCCATGTTGCGCGGCTCCTCCTGAGCCCAAACGACCTCGCGCAGTTTCGGGAAGCGCTCGACCAGCTTCAGCACCTCGCCCTGGGGGAACGGGTAGAGCAGCTCCATCCGGGCGATGGCGATGTTGGCGGCGGCCTCACGATCCGCGTGGCCGACGAGGTCATAGTAGACCTTGCCGCTGCACAGGATCAGGCGCTCGATGCCCTGCGGATCGATGCTCGGCTCAGGCAGCACCGGCTGAAAGCGGCCCTCGGCCAACTCGCTGAGATGACTCGTGGCCTGGGGCAGCCGCAGCAATGACTTCGGCGTCATCACGACCAGCGGGCGCTGCTTGGCGATCCGCGCCTGGCGGCGGAGCAGGTGGAAGTACTGCGCCGGCGTGGTGGGGTTGGCGACGCGGATGTTGCCTTCGGCGGCGAGCTGGAGAAAACGCTCGAGCCGGGCCGAGGAGTGCTCCGGGCCCGAGCCCTCATAGCCGTGGGGGAGCAGCAGGGTCAGTCGCGAGGTCTGGCCCCACTTGGCCATGCCCGAGACGATGAACTGGTCGATGATCACCTGGGCGCTGTTGACGAAGTCGCCGAACTGCGCTTCCCACAGGACCAGCGTCTCAGGCCCCTCCTGCGAATAGCCGTACTCGAAGCCGAGGCAGGCCATCTCCGACAGCGGGCTGTTGTGCAGCTCCATCGGCGCCAGCGACCCGGGCAGGTGCTGCATCGAACAGTGCTGCTGGCCGGTCTTCGGGTCGTGCAGCACGAGGTGCCGCTGGGAGAAGGTGCCCCGCTGGGCGTCCTGGCCGGTCAGCCGGATCGGGATCCCCTCGGTCAGCAGCGAGGCGAACGCTAGCGACTCGGCGTGCGCCCAGACGATGCCGCCGGCCTCCGAGACGAGCGCCTCGCGACGCTGCTCGAGCTGCTTGACCAACTTCGGATGCACGGTGAAGCCGTCGGGCACCGACAGCAGCTCCTCGCCGAGCACGTGCAGGCGATCGGACGAGACGGCGGTCTGGACCTCCGGCGAGGCGGTGCGGTCGAGCTGGTATTCGCCGGTGGCGTGCTGGATGTCCTTGGCCGACGCGATGCGCTCCTTGAGC
>CAXMLR010000588.1:0-2543 GCA_964194275.1 uncultured Solirubrobacterales bacterium | reverse complement strand
GATTACGATCTTGCCGCAGAAGCGGCTCGCCTCGCCAAACGAGGTCAGGCCGGCGATCGGTCTGCTGAGGATGTTCATCGCGGCGTGTTGAGGGCAGGATGAGTGGCCAGCAGCGTCTGCGTGAACGTGTAGTCGATCGCCCCAATGCCGAGGAAGGCGATGACCACCGCCTGATTGACCGCTCGCCCGACCCCCTCGGCCCCACCCGACGCGGTCAAGCCCTTGTAGCAGCAGACGATGGCGATCATCGCCCCGAAGATCGATGACTTCACCAGCATGGCCAGGAACTCGGAGGTCGTCGCCTGCGCGAAGAAGGTGGAGAAGAACGGGCCGATCTGGGCTCCGTTGGAGACGGTCACCAGGACCCCGCCGAGCGTGCCGAACAGCAGCGCGTAGATCGAGAACAGCGGCGTCAGCATCATCAGCGAGAGAAACCGGGGGACGACGAGGCTCCTGATCGGGTCGACCCCCAGCACCATCAGCGCGTCGAGCTCCTCGCGGATCTTGCGTGCACCGAGGTCGGCGGTCATCGCCGTACCCGCCACCCCGGCCATTACGATCGCACAGACCAGCGGAGCAAATTCCCTCATCACGATGATCACGAACAGGCCGCCGAGCCGATCGAGGGCGCCCAGCAGGTTGAGGAAGTTCCCGACCTCGATGCCAGCTGGGCCGTAGGTGAAGGCCAGCGAAGCGAGGATCATCGGGAACCACCCGAGCCTCAAGGCGAACAGGAACTGATCGACCAGCTCAGGGCCGTAGTTGTACGGCGGAGTCAGCGACGCGAGGATCGTTCGACGGAACAGTAGGATCATCGCCCCGATCGTCTCGATGAACCCGCGGAGCGGCTCGTAGGCGAACCTCAGGACTACATCCATCTGTTCGGCCGCTCCTCCTCTCCGCCTGCTTCGCCCGGACCGCCGGGCGAGATCATATGCGCAAGCTCGTGGCACTCGCAACACGCAACCCGACGATTCCTACACGACCGTTACATCGCGCGGCCCGACGCAGGTGATGATGTTGCCCGGCCGAGACCGCCGGGTAATTGCGGTGGGGCGGCGGTGCGCGCTTGGGCAGCCGCCACTATACTTTATGAAGTATGTCCGTGTTCACGCGTCTCCTCGCCTTTCTGAAGCCTTATCGAAGGCCAGTGACGTGGGCTTTCCTGCTCGCCGCCGGCGCGATGGTCATGACGGTGCTGATCCCGTACCTCACGGGCCGGGCGATCGACGCGATCAGGACCCACCATCGTCACGCGCTGACCACGTGGGTAATCGCGATCGCCGTGGCCGGCGTCCTGCGGCTGGCCCTCAGCGTCACCCGCCGAGTTGTTGCCGGACGGGTCTCGCTCGGCGTCGAGGTCGATCTTCGCAACCGCCTCTATGGCCACCTTCAGCGCTTGGAGCTGGCGTTCTTCGATCGTCAGCAGACCGGCCAGCTTATGTCACGGGCGACCGTCGATCTGCAAGCGGTGCGATTTTTCCTCGGTTACGGCTTGATCTTCATCGCGCAGTCGCTGCTGACGATCTTGCTGGCGGGAGTGGCGATGTTCCTCCTGCGCCCGGAGCTGGCTGCGCTTTCGCTGGCCTCGGTGCCGTTCGTGGTGCTGGTCGCATTCCGTTACGGAAAGCGCTCCCGGCCCGCGCTGCAGGAGGCGCAGCAGCGGATCGCCGAGCTCACTGCCGACGCCGAGGAGAACGTCTCCGGCGTGCGCGTGGTCAAGGCGTTCGCGCAGGAGGAGCGCCAGCTCGATCGTTTCCGCCATTCTGTCCAGCGGGTCTTCGACCAGCAGATCCTCGCCATCCGGATTCAGGCTGTGTTCGGGCCGCTGATCAGCTTTCTGCCCAATCTCGGACTTGCAGCGATCCTGCTCGTCGGCGGGCGCGAGGTCATCAACGGGTCATTGACGGTCGGTGAGTTCACGGCGTTCTACGCCTATCTGCTGATGCTGATCTCGCCGATGCGCACGCTCGGCTACATGCTCAGCGCGGCGCAGCGCGCGACGGCCTCGGGCGCGCGGATCTTCCAGATCCTCGACCGCGAATCGGAGATCACGAGCCCGCCGCAGGCCCCTGAGCTACCGGCCGGGCCCGGGCGCGTCTCCCTTGCCGGGGTCGGCCTCACCTTTGCCGGCTCTCCGCGAGCGGCGCTGCGCGACGTCGACCTCGAGATCGCCGCCGGCCGGACCGTCGCGCTGGTCGGGGCGATGGGGTCGGGCAAGTCGGTCCTCGTCTCGCTGCTTCCCCGCCTCTACGACGTGACCACGGGTTCGGTGAGCATCGACGGCGCCGACGTGCGCGCGGTCGATCTCGTCAGCCTTCGCCGAGCGATCGCGGTGGTCAATGACGACCCGTTCCTGTTCTCGGCATCGATCCACGACAACATCGCCTACGCCCGTCCGGACGTCACGCGGCAGGAGGTCGTCGCGGCCGCTACGGCCGCGCAGGCCGATGCGTTCATTAGCAGGTTGCCGGAGGGATACGACACCCTCGTGGGCGAGCGCGGCATGACCCTGTCCGGCGGCCAGCGCCAGCGGGTCGCCA
>CAXMLR010000587.1:0-1863 GCA_964194275.1 uncultured Solirubrobacterales bacterium | reverse complement strand
GATCCTGACCGTGGTCCGGGAGATGGCGGTCCGGGTGGCCTCCGATCTGGCTCACATGACCGAGACGCGGCTCGGCCCCGACGCCACCGCGGACGAGCAGAACGCGGTCATCGCCGAGGTGATCGAACGGGCCCTCGACGCGGGTCAGGATTCGGTCAGGCGTGGCCCGGATCTGCTGCCGGTACTCCGGGACGCTGGGGTCGTCGACGCCGGCGGATACGCGTTGACGGTACTGCTGGCGGGGATCGTCGGGGCGCTGCGCGGCAGCGAGCCGCCGGCGCTCGAGCATCACGCTGCGGCCCGCGTGACCCACCCGCAGCACTCCTCCAGCACTTACCGCTACTGCACGAACTTTGCCGTCACCGGCTCGGACCTCGAACAGCGCCGGTTCATCCACGAGCTCGAGCAGCTCGGCGATTCAGTCCTCGTGGTCGGTGATCCGACGACGTTGAAGGTGCATGTTCACACCGACGACCCGGATGCCGCCACCGCCCTGTTCGCACACCAGGGGCTGGTTTCCCATCTCGACGTGGCGGACATGCGCGAGCAGATCCAGCAGCGCGTGGAGCGCCTGGCCGCTGCCGAACCGCCGGAGGCCGCTGTGTGCGGAGCGCTCGCGGTCGTGACCGGGACAGGCATGCACTCACTGTTCGAGAGCCTCGGCGTGCGCGTGCTCGACGGTGGACCGACACTCAACCCGTCCACCTACGATCTGCTGGCCGCGATCCACGGCATCTCGGCCGAACAGGTGGTCGTGCTGCCCAACAGCCCGAACGTCGTGATGGCCGCCGAGCGAGCCGCCGAGCTTTCGGACAAGACGGTGCACGTGGTCCTCTCGCGATCGCCGCAAGCCGGGTTGGCGGCGGCCGTGAGCCTCGACCCGGCCCGCACCGCGGAGCAGAACCGCCGGGCGATGACCGAGACGCTACAGCGCGTGAGGACGGGTGCGGTCGCTCCGGCCGCGCGCGATGACGCCCAGGGGCGATTCCGGGAAGGGGATGCCGTGGGCTTTGTCGAGGAGCAAATCGTCGTGTGGGGCAAGCCCCGGGAAACCCTGCGCGGGGTGCTCGAGCAGCTGGCCGAGAATGCCGAGCTGATCACGTGCCTGCGCGGAGCGCAAGCGCCGCTCGACGACGAGGCCGTCCAAGCGCTCGCCGCCGGCGAGGTGGAGTTTGAGCTTTCCGACGGCGGCCAGCAGAGCTACTGGTGGCTGCTGTCGGCTGAGTGAGCCGGGCGCTCGGGGCCGGGGCCCGATCGCGACCGGGGTCGAGGTCATGATCTCGGCCCAGGATGACGCCGACGAACTTTGCGGGTACCCGTGCGCTCGATCACGAGGAGCTGCTCATCGCGCCGGTGCGGTATCCGCGCCCCTCGCGACTGCATTGTCCGCTGCGCCTTGACGGTCCGAAGGCCGAAAACGCAGCGCAGACCCTCGGGCTGCTGACCGTCGGTGACCTGCTGGGGCATCTGCCCCGTGACCGCCGCGAGGCGCGGTCGCTCGCGGAACTCGTCCCCGGCGAGACGGCGACCGTCGTGGCCGAGGTGCGGAGCATCTCAGCGCGTTCGGTGCGCCGGCGCGGGATGCGCCCGCTGGTCGAGGCGACCGTGGCCGATGCGACCGGAGTGATGAAAGTCACGTTCTTCAACCAGCCGTGGCTGGTGCAAAAATACCCGCCCGGCACCCGGCTCGTGCTTCACGGCAAGTTCGAGGCTCGCAATCGCTTTCGCGTGCAGGGCCACGCCCCGACCGCCGAGGCGACCACCAGCGGCGACGCCGTCGCCCACTACCCGGCCACCGAGGGCCTGTCTTCGACCCAGATCCTCGCGCTCGTCCGCGAGCATGCGGCAGCGGTCCAGGACCTG
>CAXMLR010000586.1:0-4586 GCA_964194275.1 uncultured Solirubrobacterales bacterium | reverse complement strand
GCGAAGCCCTCGGGGCACAGTCCGGTGTGGCGGGTGGCGGACGCTATGACCGGCTGATCGAGCAGCTGGGCGGACCGGCGACCCCGGCCTCGGGATGGGCGGCCGGAGTCGAGCGGATGCTGCTGGCCGCCGGGGGGCTTCCAACTGCGCCTGAGCTCGTGGACCTGTTCGTGGCCCGCGCCGCCCACAGCGATGACGTTGACCGAACCGCCTTTGAGCTGGCGCGCGAGGCTCGCCGAGCCGGCATGGCGGCTCAGCTGGAGCTGACCGGTCGCTCGCTGAAGGGCCAGCTCAAGCAAGCTCACCGTCTCGGTGCCCGCTACGTGGCGATCGTGGCGGATCGGACGCATGCGAGCCTCAAGAACATGGAGTCCGGGGAGCAGCACGAACTTCAGCCTCAGGACGTCATTCCCACGATCCTCCGGGGCTCCCGCCTGTGAGCATGCAGACTCCGCGTCCCAACAACTACCGCGACAGCTGGTGTGGCGAGCTGACCGCCGGGCGCGAGGGAACCCCCGCCCGGGTGGCCGGCTGGGTGCACCGCCGCCGTGACCACGGCGGCCTGATCTTCATCGACCTCCGAGACCGCTCGGGCATCGTTCAGCTCGTGTTCCATCCAGAGAGCGCTCCCGAGGCGCACGCATCGGCGCGCGGGTTGCGATCGGAGGACGTGATCAGCGCGGCCGGACTCGTTGCGCGGCGGGACGCGCAGAACGTCAACCCAAATCTCAGCACTGGGGAGATCGAACTCGCCGTCGGCGAACTGCAGATCCTGGCCGACGCCGACACTCCGCCGTTTCCGCTGGACGAGGGCGCCGGAGTCGACGAGAGCCTGCGGCTCAAGCACCGCGCGCTCGATCTCCGCCGTCCAGAGATGCAGGCTGCCATCGCCTTGCGACACCGGGTGATCGCGGCGATGCGCGAGGTTCTGAACGCTCGCGACTTTCTCGAGATCGAGACCCCGTGCCTCACCCGCTCGACTCCCGAGGGTGCGCGGGACTACCTCGTGCCGGCCCGGATCGAGCCCGGTTCGTTCTATGCGCTGCCGCAGTCGCCGCAGCTGTTCAAGCAGCTGCTGATGATCGGCGGCTTCGAGCGCTACTACCAGATCGCTCGCTGTTTTCGCGACGAGGATACGCGCGCCGATCGCCAGCCCGAGTTCACCCAGCTCGACGTCGAACTCGCCTTCGTCCACGAGGACGACGTGATCGAGTGCATGGAGGCGGTGATGGGCGCGGTGTTCGAGGTTGCGGGATTCAGGGTCAGTCCACCGCCGTGGCCCCGGATGACCTTCGCCCAGGCCATCGACCGGTTTGGGATCGATCGACCCGACACGCGCTTCGGCCTGGAGCTTCAAGACCTCGGTGAGGCGCTCAGGCAGTCTGAGTTTCAGGTCTTCGCCTCGGTGCTCGGGTCAGGCGGGGTCGTCAGGGGCATCAATGCGGGCCGGCGCGAGCTGCCGCGCTCAGAGCTCGACGCGCTGACCGAGCTGGCCAAGCAACACGGCGCCAAGGGCCTCGTGTGGGCGTTCGTGCAGGATGACGGCCTACTGCGCTCGCCGATCGCCAAATTCCTCTCCGAGTCCGAGGTGCAAGCAGTCAAACAGCGCCTCGACGCATCGCCGGGCGACCTCCTGCTGATCGTCGCCGACCAACTCAGCACGGCCGGGCAGGCGCTCAGCGCCTTGCGCATGGAGCTGGCCCGTCGCTTCAAGCTGATCCCCGGTGGGCGCCACGACATCCTCTGGGTGGTCGAGTTCCCGGCGTTCTTCTGGGATCCCGAGGCACAGCGCTGGGATGCCGCCCACCACCCGTTCACCGCCCCCACCGGCGACCTGAGCGACCCGGGGGGACTTACCTCACGGGCCTACGATCTCGTGTTGGACGGTGCCGAGATCGGCGGAGGGTCGATCCGCATCCACCAACGGGAAGTGCAGCAGCGCGTGTTCGAGTTGCTCGGGATCGGGCCCGAGGAGGCGCAGGCCAGGTTCGGGTTTCTGCTCGACGCGCTTCGCCTCGGCGCGCCTCCGCACGGCGGGATCGCGATGGGGATCGATCGGATCGTCGCTGCGCTCGCCGGAAGTGAATCGATTCGCGACGTAATCGCGTTTCCCAAGGCCGCCAGCGGAGCTGACCCGTTGACCGGAGCGCCCGCACCGGTGGAGACGGCGCAGCTGCGTCAGCTGGGCCTCCGGCTCGTCTAGCCGCCGCGCCAGCTCCGCATGCCTGAGGCTCATGTTCGAGGCGAGGCTGCCGAATATTCCCTCGATGGACACGTTCTCACGCCCGCTCATCGCACCACTGTCGGTTTCGCCGACCGCTTCGAGATCGCCCAGCGTCGCCGACGCGCGAGCCGCTCGCTGAGTCTCCGCCGGCCGGGTCTATCCTCGGCGGCATGGACACGCTCGCCTTCGAGCACCACCTGACCTCAGCGCAAGGGCAGGGACGCACCCCCGTGGGAGCACACAGCGTCACGGTTGGTGGCGGCGCCTGCTGTGACCGGATCCGGTTCTCGGTCAGCCTCCGCGATGGGGCAGTGACCGACGCCG
The DNA here is from genome assembly GCA_964194275.1 of uncultured Solirubrobacterales bacterium. Classification (GTDB taxonomy): domain Bacteria; phylum Actinomycetota; class Thermoleophilia; order Solirubrobacterales; family Solirubrobacteraceae; genus Palsa-465. The sequence continues at coordinate 2,038 of CAXMLR010000586.1, read as the reverse complement.
GCTTCGACGCGGCGGGATGTGGATCCGCTTTCGCCGCCGGCAGCGCCGCCGTCACCTTGGTGCGCGGGCGATCGCTGCTTGCGGCGGGCCGGATCGGAGCGAGCGAGATCTCGAACGAGCTCGGCGGTCTGAGCCCCGGGAAGCTGCATGCCGCCGAGCTGGCGGCGGACGCCCTGGCGCGGTCTCTCGGCGTCGCTGCACGGGCGCAGGCCCCGGTCGCGCGCGTTGAAGGACGGGCGCTGGTGGCAATGAGCGGCGGCGTCGACAGCGCGGTGGCCGCGCTCGAGTGTGCGCGCGCCGGCGATGCCGTGGCGGTCACACTCGAGTTGTGGTCGGACGTGGAGAACGACGGAGAGCGAAGCTGCTGCTCTGCCTCGGCGGTCTCGCAGGCTCGAAGGCTCGCCCACTCGATGGGGATGCCGCATTTCACGGTCGACCTCCAGAGCGAATTCCGCGCCGGCGTGGTCGAACCGTTCATCGCCGGATATGTCGCGGGCGAGACCCCCAATCCGTGCGTCAGCTGCAACGGTCATATCCGGCTGGACGCCTTGATCGAGCTTGCCGACCGGCTCGGCTGCGAGTACCTGGCGACCGGCCATTACGCGCGCATCGCCGAGCTGCGCGATCCTGACGGACCACTCTTGCGCACCGCGGCCGACCCGGGCAAGGATCAGACCTACATGCTGTCGGCGTTGTCCCCGAATTCCCTGGCGCGGTTGCGGTTCCCGCTGGGGGAGCTGCACAAACCGGCGGTCAGAGATCGCGCTCGAGCCGCCGGTCTGGTGGTGGCGAACAAGCCGGATTCTCAGGATCTGTGCTTCCTCGCCGGTACCGATCGCTCCCGGTTTCTGGCCCGCCACGGTGAAGTCGCCGACCGGCGGGGTGCGATCGTCAGCGCAGACGGCAACCAGCTGGCGGCTCACAACGGTCAGCACCGATTCACGGTGGGACAGAGGCGCGGGCTGGGCGTCGCTGGGGAGGCGCCCATGTACGTCCTCGACAGGGATGCGGCGAGCAACCGGGTCACCGTCGGTCCTTACGAAGCGCTGCGCACCGAGCAGGTCAGGATCCGCGGGGTCAAGCTGCACCGGTCGGGGACGACGGTGGATCGGGTGAAGCTTCGCTACCGCTCAACGCCAATCCCGGGCCATCTCGTCGGCGCGCCCAACGCTGGGCGCCACGCCGCCCTCACCTTCGAACTGGCCGAGCCCGCGTACGGCGTCGCTCCCGGGCAGCTGGCGTGCCTCATGAGCGGCGAGACGATCGTCGGCTGGGGCACGATCACTCGGGAGTGAGCTGCTGCCCCGGTGCCTGCGCCAGCGAACGCGGAAGTCGGCGTATCGTGATGACCGCGGCGTCGTCGCTCTCGTGGGCGCGGGCCACCGTGGGCAGCATGAGTCGAGCAAACAGACGCATCGTTGCTCTGCGTCGGAAACCCCCGGTCGGCGCTTGAAAGTGCCCAGCGTCCCTGGACAGATGCCGCCTTACACTGCTTCTGATGATGACTTCCGACGAAATTCGCCGGACTTTTCTCGACTTCTTTGAGGCGCGGGATCACAAGCGGCTGGCCTCGGCGTCGCTGATTCCGGCCGAACACGATCCGTCCGTGCTGTTCACGATCGCCGGCATGGTCCCGCTGAAGCCGTACTACCTCGGCAACGAGCGACCGCCGCATCCACGGCTGACCTCGTGCCAGAAGACGTTTCGCACCGGCGACATCGAGATCATCGGCACGACCACGCGGCACCTCACGCTCTTTGAGATGCTCGGCAACTTCTCGCTCGGGGACTACTTCAAGGATGGCGCGGTCCGCTTCGCCTGGGACCTGTCCCGGGAGGGCTTCGGATTCCGCGAGGAGGACATCTGGATCACGGTCTTCGCCGGCGACGATGAACTCGGCATCGGACCTGACGAGGAGGCGATCCAGGCTTGGCTGGAGGTGGGCGTTCCGCGCGAGCGGATCGTCGAATGCTCGCGCTCGGAGAACTTCTGGCAGATGGGTCCCACCGGACCCTGTGGCCCCTGCTCTGAGCTGTAT
>CAXMLR010000585.1:0-2254 GCA_964194275.1 uncultured Solirubrobacterales bacterium | reverse complement strand
CTCAAGCACCGTCTTCCCGGCCAACGGCACCGTTTGCTCGATCCACGGGATCAGCACGGTGGCCGCCCGGCGCCTGCGCTGCTCCCAGCTGTTGGGGTCCTCACCCGGCTCGAGAGGTGCAGGAACCTCGTCGAGTACCTCCACCGTGCCCGCGCCCTCAGCGGGTGGCTCCGGCGCACCGGCGGGGACGATCTCATCGGCGGCGAGGGCGGCGCTGAGCAGCGCCTGCAGCTCGGTCACTCGCGCCTCAGCAGTGCGGCAGCGGTCCTCCAGGGTATCGAGGCGCGCCTCACGGTCGGCGAGCCCCGCCAGGGCGGAGGCCGCGGCCGATCCAGCCTTTCCGATCCGCCCGCGCGCCAGCCGCGCGTTCTCCCGGCGTAGCGCCCAGGCGCCGTGCTTGAGATCCTCCGACCAGCGGTTGAAGACGGGACTGCAGTTCAGCTGCATGCGTCCCTGGTGAGCCCACTGGACAGCCTCGCCCATGTTCACACAGAACACGAAGTGGTTCGCGTACTCGGGCTCATAGCGCTGCTCCAGTTCAAGCGCCACCTCCACGCCCCGCGCCTCCGCAGGACAGATCAGCGACCCCTCGGCCAGAAACTGCGGCACCATCACCGTGGCCGGAAAGTCCGAAAACGCTCGGAGCGCCTCGTCGTAGCCGAATTCAGTCACGTGGTGCGGGTTTTCCTCGCCGAACAGCTTCCCGTTAGGGAGTGAGACGATCAGTCGGGTTCCGCGCTTCGCGTGCTCGCGCAACAGCTCCAACGCGCGTCCGACGTCGTGCAGGTGCTCCAGCCCCTCAAAGCAGACGATCAGCTCAAACGTTCTGGACGCGTCCCGGCTTAGGTAATCAACCGCATCGCCGAGCTCGAAGTGAACGTTGCGCAGCTCGCCTCCCACCGTCGCCTGCGCCAGCTCGATGGTGCCGGCGTCGTTGTCGACCCCCACCACGTCGCTGGCCTCGCCCGCCAGAATCCGAGCGCCGTAACCGCTGCCGCAGCACAGATCGAGGACACGGCGGCCACCGCACAGCGCTGCGGCAAACTCGTAGCGCTGACGATGCTCGCAGGCGAGCATCGTGTCGGCCTGCGCCGCCTCCAGCGTCAGGCGCTCAACGACGTCCATTGGAGCCCATTCTCGCGGATCAGCGCGCTGATTTCTCCCTCTAGCCGCCGCCGCTTGGGCTGGGCGAACTGCGCCTGTAGGGAATCCTCCCGCAGGCGGTAGCGCAGGAGTCGTTCCGGGATCACCGCACCGAAATGCCCCGCGTTCTGCAGCTCTCGGTACAGGTGCCAATCCTCGAAGCTCGTCAGCTCCTCGCTGTAGCGAAATCCCGCGTCGAACAGCCGCCGGCGCAGGAGCGCCGCCGCGTCGCCGGCCACGTTCTCCTGCGCGTTGACCTCGGCGTGATTTCCCAGCGGCTGGTAGCCGATCTCGGGCCGCTTCGCCGCGCCGCCCTGCTCGTCGATGTACCGCGACCACGACGTCACGTACGCGATCTCCGGATTGCGCTCGAGGACCTCGACGCACCTGGCGACGAAGCCCGGCTCAGCGACGTTGTCGGCGTCGAGCGGAAAGACGTATCGTCCGCGACTCTGCCCGATCCCGAAGTTCCGGGCTGCTCCCAGTCCCTGGTTCATCTGGGTGACCACGACGACAGGATGCTGGGCCGACAACTCGGCGATCGCCCAGTCCTCTGGCTCGAACGAGCCGTCGTTGACCAGCACTATCTCGAGCGCCGGGTAGCTCTGTGCCAGCAACGACTCAACCGTGTCCCGCACGAACCGCGACGCTCGGTAGTACGGCACGATCGCGGATACGAGCGGCGGCATCTGCCCCCCACGCCGCAACGGAGCCCGTCGGCGCTTGACGCTCGCCAGGGCCTGATAGCCCTCAAGGATTTCCGCTTCGCCAACCAGTGTTCTGGCGTGGCGCGCCGGCGCCCCGGCGCGGATCATCGCGTCAACCTCCCCACGCCGGTCAAGCACCGCGGCCAGCGCTTCTTCGAGCGCGATCGCATCAGTTCCCCGCGTGAGCCAGCCGCTCCGGCCGGGCTGGACCAGCTCGGCCAGTCCGCCCACCGGCGTGGCCAGCACCGGCCGGTTGAGATGCATCGGCTCAAGCGCCGCGTAGGGCCAGCACTCCCACAGCGAGGGTATGGCCACCAGATCGTGCGAGCGGATGGCGTCCGCGAGCTCTTCGCGTCCAACCGCTGCTCCCAGGTGTATCCGGGGGTCGTCGGCGATCGCCAGCT
>CAXMLR010000584.1:0-9194 GCA_964194275.1 uncultured Solirubrobacterales bacterium | reverse complement strand
GGGGCGCCGCAGCCTGCCCCCAGAGGTGAGCCGGCGTTGCCGAGTAGGGTGAGCCGATGCCGGACCGAGTCTTCATCACCGGAGCGTCTGGATTCATCGGACGCGCGCTCTTTGCCCGCTTCCGCGCCGATGGCCGTGAGGTCACCGGATGCGATCTGGTGCAGGACGACGAGCGCGGAATCGTCCCTGGCGACGTGGCTGTCGAAGGGCCGTGGCAGGATCGCATGGCCGGCTGCGAGTTGGTGATTCACACGGCAGCCAGCGTGTCTCTGAAGCTGGAGGACGCGGTGCAGACATGGCGCGCGAACGTCCTCGGGACCGCCCATGCCCTGGCCGGGGCAGAGCGGGCGGGAGCCTCGCGGTTTGTGCATTTTTCCTCGGTGACTGTGTTCGGACTCGAGTTCCCGGACGGCGTCGACGAGCGCTATCCCGTGCGCAACACATACATCCCCTATCCGGACAGCAAGATCGCTTCCGAGCAGGTCGTGCTGCAGGCCCACATTGAGGGCCGGGTGCCGTGCACGATCGTGCGCCCGGGGGATGTCTACGGCCCACGCTCTCGGGCCTGGGCGATCATCCCGGCCGAGCTGATCAAGGCGCGGCGGTTCATGTTGCCCGGCGGCGGGCGAGGCATCCACTCGCCTGTGTACATCGACAATCTCGTCGACGGGGTGGTGCTGGCCGGCTCTGCGCCGGATGCCGTGGGGGAGATCTTCACGCTCTCAGACGGGATCGGAGTCCCGTACCGGGACTTCTTCGCGCCTTACGCGCAGGCGGTCGGGCGGCGGCTGATCACGCTCCCGACGCCACTCGCCCTCGGCAGCGCGGCGGTGATCCAGCGGCTGGCGCGGCTGACGCCCGGCGACAACGAGATCAACCCAGGATCGACTCGGTACCTGCTCCGGCGTGGCACGTACTCGAACGCCAAGGCTCGGCGGGTGCTGGGCTGGGAGCCGAAGGTCGGCGTGAGCGAAGGGCTCGCCCGGACGGTCGATTGGCTGCGCGCCGAGGGGTACGGCGCTCAGCGGTAGCGGTCGCTCGCCGGAGAGGAGCACCTGCCGTCAGGAGCGAGCGAGCGGTTGGTGGCTTATCACTCGCCGTTCAGGCGGTTGTGCTCAGCGGCACGTTGCGAGGACCGAGCGGACCTTGCAGTCCGGCGCCTACCTCGCCGCCAGGGCCACGCGCTGCCCCGCCAACCGGGCCAGCGTCGCGCGGTGCATCGGGGCGCCCCCGAGCAACGCGTAGTTCAGCTGGGCGCGCTTGTAGAGCCAGTGAACGTCGGCCTCCCAGGTGAATCCGATGCCGCCGTGGGCCTGAATCGCGCTGGCCGTCACCTCGCGCCCGGCCTCAGCGGCCGCCGCAGCCGCGAGGGCGGCGGCCTCCGGAAAGCGCTCCGGGTCGGCATCTGCGGCCCAGGCGGCGAAGTACGTGGTCGAGCGGACGCTCTCGGTGTGCAGCAGCATGTGCGCGCAGCGGTGGGAGACGGCCTGGAATGAGCCGACCGGCACGCCGAACTGCTTGCGGTCCTTGACATGCACAAGCGTCATCTCGAGCGCGCGCTGGCAGATCCCCAGTACCTCGGCGGCGAGGACGGTGCGGATCCGGTCTGCCGCGTCGGCGCCGAGTGCCTCACCGGCACCCGACCCCGTGATGCGGGCATAGCGCCGGGTCGAGTCGATCGATGTGAACAGCTCGGCCTCGGGCTTCTCGAGCAGCTCCGAGTCGGCCCCTTCGAGCAGCACGACAACGTCGGCGCCGGCGGCGTCGGCGGCGAGCTCACGAGTGCCGAAACCGGCGCTGAGATGACCGGCGACGAGACCTGGCAGCAGCGCACCGCGCTGCTCGTCGCTGCCTCCCGCCTGCACTGCTGCCGCCACCGCGCTGACCGAGGTAGACGGCGTCGCCGCGCACGCATAGCCGAGCTCTTCGGAGAGCACGGACAACTCGATCATTCCCAGACCCTGGCCGCCATGCTGCTCGGCGACGGCGATCCCCGGCCAGCCGAGCTCGATCAGCTCGCGCCACAGCCCGGTGTCGTACGAGCCGGCTTCGGCGGCCGCGCGGACCTTTGGCCACGGCGAACGGCTGGCCAGCAACTCGTGCGCGACGCGCTTGATCTCCTTCTGGTCCTCGGTCAGGTCGAAATCCACGATCGTCTCCTGGTGTCCTAGCGCGACTTTGGCAATCCGAGCACGCGCTCGGACACGATGTTCTTGAGCACTTCAGTGGTGCCGCCCTCGATCGAGTTGCCGCGGGCCCGCAGCAGCTCGTAGGACCAGGGGCTGCCCGCCCGCAACCCCTCGGTGCCGAGCAGGTCGGCCGCGAACTGCGTGAGCTGCTGGTTGGTCTCTGACCACATCCATTTCGTCAACGATCCTTCCGGACCAGGTTGTCCGTACTTCTCGATCGCGGTCAGCCCGCGGTAGGCGGTGAGGCGAAGGACCTCGGCCTTCAGGTGCAGTTCGCCCAGCTTGTCGGCGACGACCGGGTCCTCGAGCAGGCCGCGCTCGCTGGCCTGAGCGAAGACCTCGTCGAGCAGTTGACGCAGGCGAACCTGGAGGAAGAAGGCCAGTCCGGCGCGCTCGTTCATCAGCGTCGTCAGCGCGACCTTCCAGCCGTTGCCCTCGCCCCCCAGGACGTTGGCGGCGGGGATCCGCGCCTCTTCGATGAACAGCTCGTTGAACTCTGCCTCACCGGTGATCTGGCGCAGGGGCCGGACCTGGACCTCGTCCTGGTCCATGTCCATCAGGAAGTAGGTGAGGCCCTTGTGCTTGGCTGCGTCCTGGTCGGTGCGCGCCACCAGCATGCACCACTTCGAATACTGCGCCCCGCTCGTCCAAACCTTCTGCCCGGTGACGATCCACTCGTCGCCGCGCCTGACCGCACGCGTCTTCAGGGCCGCCAGATCCGATCCCGCGTCCGGCTCGGAGAAGCCCTGACACCAGATCTCGTCGGCGGTGACGATCGGGCCCAGATACCGCTCCTTCTGCTCCGGAGTGCCCCAGGTCATGATCGTCGGACCGGCCAGCAGCAGTCCGAGGACATTGGCGGGCAGGGGCGCACCAGCGCGCCCAAGCTCCTCGAAGAAGATCGCTGACTGCGTGAGCGTGGCTCCGCGGCCTCCGTACTCGCGCGGCCAATGGACCGCGGCCCAGCCACCCCCCGCGAGCCGTCGCTGGAAATCCCGCCGCCACGCGTAGTGCTCATCCTCCCCCTCGGGTGCCCGGCCCGCAACGTTGTCGGTCAGCCACGTCCGGAGCTCGTCGCGGAACGCGAGCTCTGTCTCGTTGAAGGTCAGGTCCATTGCTCCTCGTTTCCCGCGAGCCGCACGGCGCAGCTCACCAGCACGTCTTCCAGGTCGATCGTCGGCTTGCCCGCCCTGACGCGTGCGCAGGCCAGCGCATGCACGCCGGAAGCCAGCACGTAGAGCGCCTCGTCTGGTGGCACCGGGGCGCCTGAGCGCGCAAAGCTCTTGCCATAGCGGTGGGCGAACCGCCACGTGCCGGACTCTCGCTCGGCTCCGACGGCCGGCCAGTCGAGCAGGTACACCCGCGCGAACACGGGCTCCTCATCCAGAGTCCTCAGATACGCACGGATTCCCAGCCGCAGCTCCTCGCGCCAGTCCGCGGCGTCGCGGGTGGCAGCGCTCACGCGCTCCTCGAGCACCTCGGTGCCCGCGAGATAGGCTGCCGTCAGACAGGCCTCCTTGGACTGGAACAGCTCGTAGAACGTCCCGCGTGAGACGCGCGCGAGCCGCACCGCGTCGGTGACCGTAGCGGCCTCGTAACCCTTCTCGGCCACGGTGGTGACCATTGCCTCGAGCAGCTTGGCGCGCTGGGGGCGAGCGTTGAGCAGCGGCTCGACGTCAGGGTGACTGGCGACCAGAGACGGCACGGAGGAGACTGTACCTAATGGGTACGGAGGCGGTACTCGATTGGTCTTCTCAGGGGCGCCGGCGACCCACGCCAGGCACGTCCCGGTCTCTAAAATTGTGCCCATCTCCGCCGACACCGTCTCACCAGTCGATGCTGAGCTGGCGCTTCGGCGCGCCAGGCGCCCGCTGGTACTGGGGATGGGGGGCGGGGGCGACGTCGTCGGCGCGCTCGCCACGGCGGAGCATGCGAGGCTCTATGACCAGGCCGCTCCGGTTCTCGGTGGCATCAGCTGGGAGCGGCGGGCGATCGATCCGGTGGCCGGGCCGCGCCGGGTGCGCGAGATCACCGGTGCCCAGGAGCTGGCCCCCGGAGTGCTGCTGGCCGGCCCCCAGACCCGCGTCGCCGACCGCGAGGTGTACTTCGCCGAATCCCGCATGGCCGAGTTCCTGGGTGAGGAAACGGTGCTGGTCGATGTTCACAACGGCCCGGCGGCGATCGCCCGCGGCCTCGCCGACGCCTCCCAGCAGCTCGGCTGCGACCTGATCGTGTTCATCGATGTCGGTGGGGACGTGCTCGCCCATGGCGATGAGGCGGGACTGCGCAGCCCGCTCTGCGATTCGATCATGCTGGCCGCCGCCGCGCGACTTCAGGCCGCGGGACACGAGGTGCTGCTGGGGGTGTTCGGCATCGGCTGCGACGCCGAGCTGAAGCCGGCCGAGGTGATGGCGAGGATTGCCCTGGTGGCCTCGGCGGGCGGTCTGTGCGGCGCGCGGGGTTTGACCGCCGCTGTGGCCGACCGGCTCGAGGCGGCGGTCGCGCTCGTGCCGACCGAGGCCAGCGCGCAGGCGGTGCGGGCGTTCCGCGGGGTATCTGGGCCGGTTCCGATCCGCGGCGGGGTAGCGACGGTGGAGCTCACCTCACTCGCCGCACTGACGGTGTACCTTGACGTCGGCGCGACAATGCACGCGACCGGTCGCCTGGCCCAGGCGGTCGCCTCGGCCACCAGCCTGACCGAGGCAAACCGCGCCCTGAACGCGCTCGGCGTGCGAACCGAGCTAGACCTGGAGTCGGCTGGCGCAGCGACCCCAGCGACCGACGTCGGCCGCAACGTCGACGGCGCGGGCTGAGCCTTGTGGGCGGTCGGCCTCTACGAACCCGGCGCTGAGGCGAACGCGCCATCGAGGTTCACGACGTGCGGGTCCGGGAGGTGCGATGGCGAGTGCTGATCGTGTTCAAGCGTCGCGAGTGGCGAGTCACGACGCAAGTACCGCCCGGGCCGCGTTGTGCCCGGGGATCCCGCTGACGCCGCCTCCGCGCCGCGCGCCCGCCCCGCACAGCCACACATTGTCGCGGTTGGTCTCGACACCCCACTGTCCGACCTCGTCGTCGGTTTCGGCGAACGGCCAGGCCAGATCACGGTGAAAGATGTGACCGCCCGGCATCGCCAGCTCTGACTCGAGCTCCGGTGGCGTCAGCGCCTCGAGGCACGGGTCGCCGTTGCGCCCCAGCCACAGGCAGTCTTCGATCGGCTCGCCGAGCACCGAGTTCAGCGAGCGCAGCGTCGCCTCCACGGCGGCTCGCTTGGCGCCGGCCGGATCGGCTACAAACAGCCGTGCCGGCATGTGCAGGCCGAACAGGGTCAGCGATTGGGCGCCGGCCGCGCGTAGCTCGGGGCCGAGGATCGTGGGATCGGTCAGCGAGTGGCAGTAGAGCTCGCACGGAGGCAAGCGCGGGATCGCACCCGCTGCCGCCTCGGCGTAGGCGGCTTGCAGCTGCTGGTAGCCCTCGTTGACGTGGAACGTCCCGCCGAAGGCCGTCTCCGGCGAAACCCCCTCCTCACGCAGCCGTGGCAGGCGTCGGAGCAGCAGGTTGAGCTTGAGCTGCGAGCCCTCCGGGGGTGGCGGCGCGGTGTCTCCGAGCAGGCGCGCCAGGACCGACGGCGCGATCGCCGCCAGCACGTGACGGGCCGCAAAGCGCTCGCCGTCGGTGCACCGGACCGCGGCCATGGTGCCGTCAGTGTCGATCGAGGCCACTTCGGCGTCGGTTCGGATCTCGGCCCCCGCGGTGCGGGCACAATCGACCAGCGTCTCGGTCAGCTGACCCATCCCGCCGACGGGAACCTCCCAACGCCCCGTCCCGTTGCCGATCACGTGATAGAGAAAGCAGCGGTTCTGGCGCAGCGCGGGATCGTCGGCCGGGGCGAACGTGCCGATCAGCGCGTCGGTGAGCACGACGCCGCGGACCACGTCCGAGCTGAAGGCCCGCTCCAGCACCTCGGAGATCGGTCGCTCGAACAGCCAGCCCCAGGCCGTGTCGTCGTCGACCAGGCGGCGGATCGCTTGCCGGGAGCGCAGCGGCTGGGTCAGCGTGGGGAAGAGTCGCTCGGCCAGCCGGCCCAACCGGGCGTAGAAGCCCGCCCAGTCGCTCGCCTGCGATGGCGCCTGGTCAGCCCGAACGAGAAAGCCCCGGTCGCCCACCGGAGTGTAGGAGGAGATCTCCCGGGCCCGCAGCTCCAGCCGAAGGCCGAGCGCTCGCGCGAGTGCGGCGGGAAACAGGCTGACCAGGTAGGCATAGCGGGAGAGCCGCACGTCGACGCCGGGGAACGGACTGTAGGAGACGGCAGCGCCGCCGAGGCGCGCCGAGCGCTCGAGCACCAGCACCGATCGGCCGGCGCGGGCAAGCATTGCCGCCGCGACCAGGCCGTTGTGCCCGCCGCCGACGACGATGGCGTCCAGCGGCTGGGTTCTCACCGCCTCACCGGAACAGTGAGTCGACCGAGACGCTGATCTTTCGCAGCTCCCCACCGAGGCGCAGGCCCGCGCTGAACCCGTCGGCGCTGACTCTCACCGTCGCGCAAGTGCCGCGTACGTCCTCGGTCAAGAACCGTGACACCTTGCCGTACCCATGTGCGTCATCGATGCCTCGAGGGCGGTGGTGATAGCGCATGGGCACGTACAGGTGGAGCTCGCGACGTGCGCGGGTCAGCGCAACATACAGCAGACGCCGCTCCTCCTCGATGTTCTCGCTGGATCCGACGGACATGCAGGCCGGGAAGTTGCCGTCGTAGAGCGACAGGACATGCACACCGTCCCACTCGAGGCCCTTGGCCGAGTGGACCGTGGACAAGACCAGGTAGTCCTCATCGAGATGGGGAGGCCCGGCGAGGTCAGCGCTTGACTGCGGTGGGTCGAGGGCCAGCTCGGCGGCAAAGTGGCCGATGTCCGCAGACTCACGGGCGGCGGCAACGAGCTGGTCGAGATCGGCCAGCCGCATCGGCCCGTCGGGATAGCGGGCCGAGATCAGCGGGGCGAGCGCGTCGCGCAGGCCCTCCGCCTGGGCGCCGGCGCTCTGCGCTTGGCGCGCCGCGCCCAGCGCGTCCACGAGCGGATCCGCGGCCAGCCGCGCCGGGGCCGACATCAGCTCCCGCGCCTGCGGCCACGCGCCGAGAGCCCCAGCGCCGTCCGTGCCTGGCCCGTGGGTCCCGGCGGTGACCAGCACGTCGAGGACGCGGCGCGCGGTCACGGGCCCCACGCCCTCGAGCAGCTGGAGCACGCGGAACCACGACAGCTCGTTGACCGGGTTGCCGACGAGCCGGAACAGCGCGATCAGATCCTTGACGTGGGCGGCTTCGAGATAGCGCAGGCCGCCGTACTTGACGAACGGGATCTTTCGCCGCGCCAGCTCGAGCTCGAGCAGGTCGGAGTCGTGCGCGGCGCGCATCAACACCGCCTGGCTGCGCAGCTCCATCCCGCGCTCCCGCGCCGTCAGCACGCGGTCGCAGGTTTCCTCAGCCTGTGCGGATTCGTCCCGACAGAACACCAGCTGCGGTCGCTCACCGCCGTCGCGCTCGGCCTGTAGACGCTTGCGAAACGAGCGGGTGGCGGCCGCGGCCAGCACGTTGGCCGTGTCGAGAATCGGCTGGGTGGAGCGATAGTTGCGCTCGAGCTTGATCACCGTGGTCTGAGGAAACTGGTCCGGGAAGCCGAGGATGTGGTCGGCCGAGGCGGCCCGCCAGCCGTAGATCGCCTGCAGGTCGTCGCCGACTGCGGTCACCTCCTGGGAGTCGCTGCGGAGGCCTCGGACGATCTCCACCTGGAGTCCGTTCACATCCTGATACTCATCGATCAGAACGTGATCGAAGCCGGACGCAATCGCCGGCCCGATCACCTCGTCGGCTGCCAGCGCGCGCCAATACAGCAGCAGATCGTCCAGATCGAGCACCGACAGTGAGCGCTTGCGGGCGGTGTAGGCCTTGAACAGCATCGCCATGGCTTCGACATGCTCCTCACACCAGGGAAAGTTCTCGGCCACCACCCCGGACAGGCTCCGCTGAGCGTTCACCGTCCGCGAGTACACGTCGAGCAGGGTGCTCTTTCTCGGAAAGCGCCGCTTGCTCTGTGCGTGGCCGTGCTCCTCGCGGATCAGATCGATCACGTCGCCGGCGTCGCCGGCGTCGAGTACGGCGAAGCCCGGCGAGAGTCCCAGCGAGGACGCGTGCATGCGTACGAACCGGTGGGCGACCGAGTGGAACGTGCCTCCGAGCACGCCGCCGGATCCAGACGGCATCCTGACCAGCCCGCGAGCGCGCTGCAGCATCTCACGCGCGGCGCGGCGGGTGAAGCTCAGCAGCAGGATTCGCTCTGGCGCCATCCCTTGCTCGACCAGCCAGGCCACCCGTGAGCACAACGTTGTCGTCTTGCCGGTGCCCGCACCGGCGAGGATCAACAGCGGGCCGCCGGGGTGCGTCGCGGCCGCCAGCTGCTCCGGGTTCAGCTGGTCCAGGAATGTCGGCTGCGGCGCCGCGGGAGCGGGGGAGGTGGCGGAGACGAACACGCGTTCGCGAAGGTAGGTCAGGTCTCGGACGGATTGCAACGGCGCTTGCGATGGCACCGCTCACCGACGCGGGGGCTGCCAGCTGACGTCACCGCATCCACCTGTGCGGGCCCAGCGCGTCTGTCCGGCGCGGGCACGGATCTGCGTGATTCGCGTGGAGACCGTCTGGCGCCCCCAGCACCAACTCCTTGAACCCGCGTTCGCGGGATTGGAGCTCGAGTCGCTGCTCGAGGAACCGGGTCAGGCCGTGCCAGGGATCGGGGTTCTGGGCCGCGTGCTCGATCAGTGACACCAACTCCTCCAGCCGCTGCTCGACCCGAGCCTCGATCAGCACTGCCGCGCCTACCCGAAACCCTCCAACGGGTGCTCGATCGCCGCTTGCGCCGCCGCGATCCTGGCGATGGGGACGCGGAACGGCGAGCACGAGACATAGTCGAGCCCGGCGGCGTGGAAGAATTCGATCGACTCGGGGTCGCCGCCGTGCTC
>CAXMLR010000583.1:0-7232 GCA_964194275.1 uncultured Solirubrobacterales bacterium | reverse complement strand
GATCACCATCAAGGCGCAGGCCGTCCGCGTGTCCTACGAGGCCGGTGACGGGCAGGCCTACCAGCTGCATCTGATCGACACGCCGGGCCACGTCGATTTCACTTACGAGGTGTCACGTTCGCTGGCCGCGTGCGAGGGAGCCCTGCTCGTCGTCGATGCTTCTCAGGGTGTTGAAGCCCAGACGGTCGCCAACACCTATCTCGCGGTCGAGTCGGGGCTGGAGCTGATTCCGTGCCTCAACAAGGTCGATCTTCCGGGCGCCGAGCCGGAGCGGGTGGCCGAGGAGGTCGCCGACCTGCTGGGGGAGCCGGCGGACACGGTTCGCCGGATCAGCGCCAAGACCGGGGAGGGGGTCACCGCCGTGCTCGACGAGCTGATCGCCCGGGTCCCGCCCCCGCAGGGCGATCCCGATAGGCCGCCGCGGGCACTGATCTTCGATTCGGAGTTCGACCAGTACCGCGGCGTGGTCGCCTACATCCGGGTCGTCGACGGCACATTCAAGAAGGGCGAGACGATCGTGGCGATGCAGGCGCAAACCGAAGCCGAGATCGACGACATCGGCTTCTTCACGCCCCAGATGACTCCCGCCAAGCAGCTCACCGTGGGTGAGGTCGGATACCTGATCACCGGCATCAAGGACGTGACGAAGCTGCGGGTCGGCGACACGCTGACCGCTAAGCGCGACCCGGCCGCGGATCCGCTGCCCGGCTACCGCGAGGTCAAGCCGATGGTGTTCTGCGGTCTCTTCCCGATCGACTCCGACGCCTACCCGGAGCTGCGCGACGCACTGGAGAAGCTGACCCTCAACGACGCCGCCCTGAGCTGGGAACCCGAGACATCCGATGCGCTCGGCTTTGGCTTCCGCTGCGGGTTCCTCGGCCTCCTGCACATGGACATCGTGCGTGAACGCCTCGAGCGTGAATACGACCTCGAGCTGCTGGCCACGATGCCGAGCGTCGAGTACGAGGTGACGCTCACCGACGGCAACTTGATCCCGGTGCACAGCCCCAACGACATGCCCGACCCGAGCCGGGTGGAGGAGGTGCGAGAGCCGTACATCCGCGCCTCGATCCTCACGCCCAAGGAATTCATCGGCCAGATCATGGAGCTCTGCCAGGAGCGCCGCGGCGAGCATTCCGGGATGCACTATCTGTCGTCGGAGCGACTCCAGATCACCTACGACCTGCCGCTGGCCGAAATCGTGCTCGATTTCTTCGATCAGCTGAAGTCGCGGACCCGCGGGTACGCCTCACTGGACTACGATTTGATCGGCCTGCGTGAATCCGATCTGGTCAAGCTGGACATCCTGCTCGCCGGCGAGCCGATCGATGCCCTGTCGATGCTCGTGCACCGGACCAAGGCCTACGAGGCCGGCAAGTCTCTGGCCGAAAAGCTGCGCCAGAAGATCCCGCGCCAGCAGTACGACGTCCCGATCCAGGCCGCCATCGGATCCCGGATCGTCGCCCGGGAGACGATCAAGGCCTACCGCAAGGACGTCATCGCCAAATGCTACGGCGGCGACATCAGCCGCAAGCGCAAGCTGCTCGAGCAGCAGAAGAAGGGCAAGCAGAGGATGAAGCAGGTCGGGCGGATCGAGGTGCCCCAGGAAGCCTTCCTCGCGGTGCTCGAGCTGGGCGAGAAGTAGAGCTCAGCGCGGCGCGTAGAGCCCGGCTCTGCGCCGTCCCCCGCGGAGGTGGTGGCCGTGGTGATAGCCCCTCCTGCGCCCCCGCCCGAAGAACCACCAGCCGAGCGCGGCCCAGAATATCCATACCGCGAAGATCCCGGTGAGGATGAAGACAACCGCGATCAGTACCGCGAACACCGCGGTCATCGCGATCACCAGCGCGAGCGCGGGCGCCACCCACGTCCGCACGCTTCCCGCGCGGCGACGATCGACCTGTCCGCGCGGGATGTCGGCCACGACGCTGTCCAGCTCCCCGTAGGTGCGGGCTGAGAAGGCAACCTCGAGGCGCTGCTCGAGCTCTTCGGCCAGCAACCGCCCTTCCGCCGTGGCGTTGCGCAGACGCTGAGCGACGTGCTCTCGGTCCTGGTCTGATGCTCTCAGGCGGGTGCGCTGTGCCATCTCGCTGGGCTCCTCGGTCGGGCGGTCGCCAGACAGGCTAGCGCGGCGAGGCAGCGGCAGCAAACGCAGCGGCCGGGGTGCCATCTGGACGCACGCAGTACATCCCCTCGGAGAATCCCTCGCCCTCGATCCCGAAGGCCCAATTCACCCGTGAGTAGAGGTTCTCCAGGCCGATCGCCATTGTCAGCTCGACGATCTGGCGTTCGTCGAACGCCTCGCGCAGAACTGCGAACAGTTCTTCGGAGACCTCCACCGGCGTCCTGGTCATTGCCTCGGCGTATTCGAGCACGGTGCGGTCGAGCTGATCGAACTGATCTGATTGGCGCCAATCTGAAAGCGCCCGCAGATCGGCCTCCGGGACGCCGCTGTCGTGAGCCAGCTTCGAGCCGAAATCAAGACACCATTCGCAACCCGTGAGCTGAGCTGTGCGGAGCATCGCCAGCTCCTTCAACCGTGCCGGCACCGACCGGGAGAACCGGTCTCCGGCCAGGGCAACGGCGCCAAAGCCGAGCATCAGCGGCCGGTGGTGGGCGATGATCCGGGTTGGCTCGAGGGTTCGTCCGTACATTCGCCGGGCGCTGGCAAAGCTCAGACGGCGGACGAGGTCGAGTCCCCGCGGGACGGCTGGGGCGAGACGTGCCATCAAGAACTCCTTTGTGGGTCAGGGGACTGAACGGAATCGCGGACGACCACGGTGATCGCGATCGCCACGACCACCAACTCGAGCGTGAAGCCGCCCAGGCTGCCGAAGTTGTCCGCCGTGGAGAGGGTGTGGGTGGTGGTCAGGTGGTAGATGAAGTGAGGAATCGTGGCTAGGAGAAAGGCGCCGCCGCCGGCCAGCACGAGCCGGCGCTCGAACCAGATCGCCATCGCCACGACGAGCAGGGCGAGGCCGAGTTCGGACGCCGCGTAGTCCCGGATGAGGTGTTCGTTGTACGGACCGATCGCCGACACCCAGTGACGGCCGGCTCCGGGGAAGTCGGTGAAGAAGCCATGGGGCGAGAGCAGCCCCCAGATTCCGACCTCGGCCTGAGCCGCGGCGACGAGACCCAGCCCCGCGCGTAGCACGCGGTTGGCCCGCCTGACATCGCGTCTGGACGCCCGGTACGGGGCGGCAACCGCGGTCATCCGGCCACCGCCTCAGCGCGATGATCGCCGCCGGCCGAGTTCGCAACGGCGAGCGTGCTCGCCTCGATCGCGCTGGCCCAGGCGATCTCCGACAGGCATCCGGGCGCGGCGACCATGTCTCCGACCAGATACACGCCGTCCCCGCGGTCGACCCGCGGGCGGTCTCGCCAGGTCTTCCCCGGCGGATCCAGCGCTCCGGTCCGGCCGTCCATCACCTGCCGCCGCCGCCAGGTTTCCCGCCCGCGCCAGTAGGGATAGGACGCGTCGAGCAGTGCCTCGAGCCGATCCGCTGCGCTATTGACCGATTCGGCGGGGCGGATCGGCATCTGGGCCTGGATCAGCTCCTCGCCCGGGGGTGCGAGGGAAGCATCGGCCGCCGTGTAGCGCTCGACCCAGCCGGTCTCCTGCAGATCGACTACGACGAACGGGTCTCCGCGCCGGCGGCGGACCGCCAGGTCGATGCAGACGGCGTGGCCGCTCAGCCAGCCGAGGTTCTCGCCGAGCAGGCGCCCGGCATCACGCAGCTCGGTGGCGACGATGACCGGCGGGGCCGGTAGTTCCAGCACTGGCTGTCCGAGCCGGATGTCGACCCCGAGCGACCGAGCCCGCCGGTCGAGCAGGGCGACAATCGTGCGCCATCCGCCGATCGGATAGCGCGCTGCCGGTGGCGCTGAGAGCAGCCCCCGGACCAGCGGCTCCCACAGGAACGCGGCCGAGAGCCCTCCGGGGTCGTGGTGGTAGGTGAGAATGCCGGCGCTGCGCGCCAACTGGTCAGCGGCCTCGGCGCCGACGTTGTCGGTGGCCCAGGTCCGAAAGTCGATATCGACCGGGGCCGAGCGCCCACGCAACCGGAGCGCGGCCACCGCGGCGCCGACCGCCGGCACTCGCCGGATCTCCCCGTGCCAGCGGAAGCGCACCCCTGAGAGTGGTGGGCGCGCGTGAGCCGGCAGCAGTCCACGCTCGCCGAGCCAGCGCCAGAACGGGCTGTGGGAGAGCAGCGCATGGGGTCCCAGATTGGCCTTGTACGGGCCGCTCATGCTCCGAGCTCGCCCCCCGAGCTCATCGCGCGCTTCCAGCAACCGCACCGGAGCGCCCTGCCCGGCGCACGCGATCGCGGCCGTGAGACCAGCCAGGCCACCGCCGATGATTGTGATCCTGTCCACGCGAGTCTCCGTTCGGCGCTTGGTTCCGGGGTTCGGCTGAGGTGCAGCCTACGAAGAAACTGGCTCGGCGTTAAGGTCCAGTTGTGAGCGCGGTTCCAGGACCAGTTCCCTACCCCGAGCTGCTGCTCGCGCTCGATCGTCTCTCCACCGCGGCGCTCCACGAGCAGCTGGCGATGGGGCTGCGCCAGCAGATCCGCAGCGGCCGGCTCACGCCTGAGGAGAAGCTGCCGTCCTCGCGCTCGCTCGCCGCCGAGCTCGGCGTATCCCGCGGCGTCGTGGTCGAGGCCTACGCGCAGCTCACCGCCGAGGGATACCTGACCGCCTCGCAGGGGGCGCCGACACGGGTGTCGGCGACGGCGAGCGCCGAGCGCGCACCGCTGCCCGCGGGCTCGCTGGTGCCACAGCACCGTTATCGGTTCGCCCCGGACCTGCCGGATCTGGCCGGCTTTCCCCGCCAGCGCTGGCTACGGTCGCTGCGAGCGGTCTTGCGCGACACTCCCTTCGATCACCTCGGCTACGGCGACCCCCGCGGGACGCCGGAGCTGCGCAACCAGCTGATGGCGTACCTCGGCCGGGTCCGCGGAGCCGCGCCCGAGCCCGAGCACACGATCATCTGCGCTGGCTTCAGCCAAGGGTTCGCGCTGGTGTGCCGGTCCCTGCGCGACCGCGGGATCGAGCAGATCGCGGTCGAGGATCCCGGATCGGCCCAGCATCGTCTGATCGCCGAGCGGGCCGGGCTGCAGCCAATCGGGATCCCTGTCGACGTCGACGGGATCCGAGTCTCGGAGTTGGCCGACTCGGAATGTGAGGCGGTGGTGCTCACGCCCGCGCACCAGTTCCCGACCGGAGTGGTGCTCGCCTCGGAGCGTCGAGCCGAGCTGCTCGAGTGGGCGAACGAACGCGACGGCCTGATCATCGAGGATGACTTCGACTCCGAGCTTCGTTACGACCGGAGCCCCGTCGGCGCGCTCCAGGGGCTCGCTCCCGAACGCGTCTGCCAGATTGGATCGGCCAGTGCTCGGCTGCTCCCCGCGCTTCGCCTGGGCTGGGTGCTCTCGCCGTCGTGGCTGACCGGGGCACTGACCTTCGAGAAGGGCGCCGGGGATGGCGGCTCGCCGGTGCTCGACGAGCTCGCGCTGGCCGCTTTCATCGGGAGCGGGGATCTGGACCGGCATCTGCGTCGGGCCCGTCTGCGCTACCGCCAGCGGCGCAAGGCTCTGGTGAGCGCGGTCCAGCGGGCGTTCAACGGAGCCCATGTGAGCGGAATCCCGGCCGGCCTCTACGTCCAGGTGTTGCTGCCCGAGGGGGCGGACGAGGACGCGCTGATCCGCGCGGCGGCCCAGCAGGGCGTCGATGTGGAAGGCGTCGGATCGCACCGGCTCGCGCGTACGGTCGGCGCACCTGCGGCACTCGTGCTCGGGTTCGGCAATCTCTCCGTTCCCGCGATCGAGCAGGGCGTCGCGCTGCTCGGCCAGGCGTTGGCCGAACCGGGCATGTGAGAATCCCGGGATGGACCTCGGACTGCAAGATCGCGCCTGTGTCCTCACCGGGGCCTCACGGGGGATCGGACGGGCGACAGCGGTCCAGCTCGCGGCCGAGGGTGCGTCGGTCCTGCTCGTCGGCCGGGACGAGGACTCGCTCGAAGATGCCGCGCAGGCTTGTCGACGCACGGGCGGATGCGCTGAGCCACTGGTGCTCGACGTGACGGCGCCGGACGCCGACGAGCGCGTGCTCAACACCTGCCAGCAGCGGTTTGGCCGCGTCGACGCGCTCGTCAACAACGCCGGCACCAGCTCGGTTCGCGCGCTTGAGGAATTGACCGACGCTGACTGGCAAGCCCAGTGGGAGCTGCACGTGATGGCCCCGATGAGGCTGATGCGGGCGCTCGCTCCCGCGATGGCCGAGCGCGGATGGGGGCGGATCGTCAACGTCTGCTCATCCTCGGGCAAGCGGCCCTCGCAGACGAACGTGGCCTACTCGGTGACCAAGGCCGCCGAGCTGTCCCTCTCGCGCGCGTTCGCCGACCAGTACGCGTCCCGGGGAGTGCTGGTCAACGCAGTTGCACCCGGGCCTGTGGCCGGCCGGCTGTGGCTGGCGCCCGGGGGTCTGGCTGATCAGAACGCCGAGGCCCGCGGGAGCACACGAGCGGAGATCCTTGAGTCGACGGCAGGCCGGGTCCCGATCGGACGCATGGGGACCGAGGAGGAGGTGGCATCGGTGGTCGTGTTTCTCTGCTCCGAGGCTGCGTCGAACATCGTCGGGGCGGCGTGGTCAGTCGACGGCGGTTCGGTGCCGGTGATCATCTGAGAGACTGAGCCGCATGTCGGTCAGTGCCAGCGCGATCGGAAAGACCTACGAGCCCGTCAGCTACGCGGTTGGCCGCGAGAAGATCCGTGAGTACGCGGCCGCCGTGGGGGAGACGAACCCGCTCCACCACGATGTGCAGGCGGCGCAGGCGGCCGGATATGCCGATGTCATCGCGCCCCCCATGTTCGCGGTCGTGTACGCGAGTCGAGCGCTGATTCCGGCCCTGTTTGACCCCGAGGTCGGATTGAACTTCGCGCGTATGGTCCACGGCGGCCAGGACTTCCGCTGGGGCCCCGTGGTGGTGGCTGGCGACGAGATCGACACCACCGCGAGCGTCAAGGACATCTCCGTCCGCGGCGGGATGGAGTTCTTCGTCTTCGAGTCGGTTTCGGAAAATCAGCGGGGCGAGGTCGTCTGCACCGGGACCTGGACCAACATCGTCAGAGGTGAGAAATGAGCCTCGAGCCGGGGGATGCGATTGACCTCGCCGTCACACCAGATCCCTACGTGACCGTCCGTTATGCCGGCGCGTCGGGCGACTTCAACCCGAT
>CAXMLR010000582.1:0-2733 GCA_964194275.1 uncultured Solirubrobacterales bacterium | reverse complement strand
ATGTGTATAAGAGACAGGTGGCGCGCTGCTGCGCCCCAGCGTGATGGCGCCCCACGACGAGCCGGTGCTCGACCGCGCGCTGCAGGCGTTCGCCGACGCGAAGCGGTCCTTCGAGGCCGAGCACGGACCGCTGCCCTCTCACGGATAGACGCCTCGCTGCGCAGCTCGCGCTTGTCCACTACCGCACAAGGGCGCCAGTGAGAAAAAACACGCTAGGAGCACATGCTCCGCATTTGTGACCTTGCTGTGACCGAGCCACTCGCGTAGCTTCTGTCTTACGTCAAATGAACGGTCGGCCGGACCGCGCGAGGGTCACGTCGGGGGTAGGTGTGACCGGGGCGTAGCGGGCCACAGCAGCAGCAGTCGAGGAACCAAAAGAGTTGGAAGGCAGCACCCGTCGGTCACGGCCGTAAGACGAGCCGTGCTCGTCGGCAACCGTCAAACGGCGTCCGCCTCGGCGGACAGGACGCAGGGGAGAGAGATAGCTACATGATGGAGACGGCCACGATGACGCCGGAGCCGCAACGATTGCTTGCTCTGGAGCGGGCCAACGAGGTCAGGCTCGCGCGTGCGGAACTGAAGCGACGGATTGCGGAAGGTGACGTGTCCGCAGGAGAAGTCATCCTCGCCTCCCCTTCGGAGGCGAGTAGCTGGATGGTAGGAGACCTGCTGATGAGCCAGCGCCGCTGGGGCAGCACCCGGTGCCGCAAGTTCCTCTCGCGCAATCAGATCAGCGAGATGAAGCAAGTTGGAGCACTGACCGATCGCCAGCGGCGCATGCTTGCCGCTGCGCTGCAGACCTGCCCCTCGCTGGCGCCGCAGTTTGCGGAGCCGATGGCGACACCGGCCCTGCAGCTCGTCAGCGCCTGAGCCCGCGCCCCAGGCCGGTCCTGCGCCACGGCATGTGGCGCAGGACCGCCAGCCCGGAACTCGGGCCGGACGGCCTCAGAGCTGGATGCCGACCGGAATCGGGCTGGTGCCGGCGAAGAAGAAGAACCACACCACGAAGCCGGCGATGGTCAAGCCGGCGCTGACCACGAGCACCCCCTCGAGCACGAGGTGACCCGGATCCCCCATCCCTCGCGAGACGCAGTTGGCGCGATAGATGTTGCTGAGCTTGGCCAGGATCGACGCAAGTACCGCGATCGTCGCGGTCACACCGAAGAACATCGCCCCGAGCGCGGCGCCGAGCGACGCCGTCGCCCCCTGGATCTGCGACCCCACCCACAGCCACATCAGCGGCGTCCCGATCCACAGGACCAGACTTCCGATGAACATGATCAGAACCACCAGAACCGCTCCGGCGCCGGTCCTCAGGAGGTCTCGCATGGGCCCTTGGTTAGCAGTGTGTCGTTCGGTCCGGTCAGGGCCGCGGCAAGCCGCGACCCCTGGGTAACGGACAGCCGGAAGAGATCTTGACCTGCCACCAGCCCATCAGCATGCCGATCAAGCCCATGCGCGGGCGAACCTGCCAGGCGCCGCAGCCGGGCTCACCGAGGTCCTCGCGGGAGATCCGGACAAAGCGGTACTTGCCCGGTTCCAGCAGCATCCGCTCGAGGCAGAGCCGGTTCGCCGCGTGCTCGTCCGCGCGCTCGGCGATGCGTAGGCGCGCCGCGCGTAGACGTTCGGCCAAGTCGTCCCGAACCTGCTCGAGCTCGCCGAGATCGAGCAGCCGCGGCTGTTCGCTGTACCCGATCGGATGCTCGAGCCCACCCATCGCGTAGGCGGTGACGAACGCCTCGGCCAGCTGACGCTCGAGCCCGGCGATCTGCGTCCGTAGCGTGCGGCGCGCAGCACGTTGCGCGTCCTCGGTAACGGTTGCCGGCGAGGGCAGTGGGACCTGCAGGGCGCTGCGTTCCTGCTCGAGGAGCCTCATAGCTCTCTCCTTTCCGGTGAGCTACGCGAGCTTAGCAGGAGCTCTACCTCCGGACGCCGGTCTCAGGCACCCCCGAGCGCCTCGATGCAGACCCACAGCGCCTCCTCGATGTGAATCGACGGCACGCCGTCGACGCCTACCGAAAACAGCACTATCCGCTCCGTCGTGCTGCTCACCCCGTGACCGGGAGCGACGTCGTCGAACAGAAGCGCGTGGACGCAGTTGGCGTCCGCGACCACCAGTCGTCCGGGCTCCAGGTGATCCCCCAGCTCCGTGGTGCCGAGGCGATCCCCGCTGAGCGACGTGCGAATCCCCGGTCCGCCAGGATCGACGCGGTCGGCGTCGAGTGCCCAGATCGGGACGCCGGTCTCGATCAGGCCGAGCAGCAGCGCGTCGTCGATCAGGTTGCTCGAGCGGAACTGGCCGTGCAGCAGTCTGAGCACCGCCGCCTGTTCGATCGGAATGCGGCTCACGTCGGGATCGAGCCCGATCTGACGAAAGAACGTGCGGTAGGCGCTGGGGATCGGCTGGGTGCGCATCGCCACCACGCTGCCGCCCCGGTAACGGCTGGAGAGATCCTTGAGCCGGTTGACGACGGCTCGCGGGCTGGCGCGACGAGGCGCGGGCGCGCTTATCCAGCCGAGGCGTAGTCCGGGAAACTCAGCGCTGAGGCGAGGTTCCACAAACCCAACGGCGGCCGCGAGATCGACGTCCTCGGTCATCCTCGACCGAACACCGCTCGGATCTCGCCCGACAGCGCGGCCGTCGTACTCCAGTGCTCGCCGATCAACCGCCTTGCCACCACGCCACCGCTGCGCGAGAGTTCCGCGATCGGGCAGATCTCGACGCCATAGGTC